>JAAWHY010000050.1 GCA_022795675.1 Clostridia bacterium | reverse complement strand
CGTGGTAAATTTGCGAAGCAAATTTAACTCGTGAAAGCGAAGAAAAAAAGTTAATAAGCGACACGTGGTAAATTTGCGAAGCAAATTTAACTCGTGAAAAGGAGAAAAAGATAGGACACCATCTATGTATGGTGTAGGGGCGAGCATTGCTCGTTCATAGGAAGTAAGAAATTATAAAATAGAGAGGTGAAAAAAATGTCAAGAATAGGAAAAAAGCCTATTACAATTCCAGAAGGAGTAGAAGTTAAACTTGATGGAAATAAAATTTCTGTAAAAGGTCCAAAGGGAACACTTGAAAGAGAAATTAATTCAATAGTAAATGTATCAATAGAAGGAAATACAATAACTGTTACAAGACCAAATGATGAAGCGTTATCAAGAAGTCTACATGGTTTAACAAGAACACTAATTAATAATATGATAATAGGTGTCAAAGATGAATTTAAAAAAGAACTAGAAATAAATGGAGTTGGTTACAGGGTTGCAAAACAAGGAAATAACCTTAACTTAACTTTAGGATATTCACATCCAGTAATATTTGAAGCACCAGCAGGAATAACTTTTGATGTTCCAAATGCAAACCAAATAATAGTAAGAGGAATTGATAAAGAACTTGTAGGTCAAACAGCTGCTGTTATTAGGACAAAAAGATTACCAGAAGTATATAAAGGTAAAGGTATTAAATATGCTGATGAGGTTATACGTAGGAAAGAAGGAAAAACTGGTAAGAAATAAAAAAATAAATGAAAAACTTCGTATTAGGTCGTTAAATTTGCTCAGAAAATCCTCAACGTACATTAGTACGCCTACGGTTTTCTTCACAAATTTGCCTACTACTACTTGTTTTTGATTTGTTTTAGAAAGTAAAATTTAGAGAGGAGTGAAAAGAAAAATGATATCTAAGACTAATAGAAAAATGGAAAGAACAAGAAGACATATACGAGTTCGTACCAAGATAAGTGGAACATCTGAATGTCCAAGACTATGTGTATATAGAAGCAACTCAAATATATATGCTCAAATAGTTGATGATACTAAAGGTATTACTTTAGTTTCTGCATCTACATTAGACAAAGAAATTAAAGAAAAACACAGTAACATTGAAGCAGCAAAAGAAGTGGGAGCACTTATAGCAAAAAGAGCAATAGAAAAAAACATAAAAAACGTTGTATATGATAGAGGGCGGATATATCTATCATGGAGTAGTAAAAGAATTAGCAGAGTCTGCACGAAGTGGAGGATTGCAATTCTAATAAGTAATTTAGTGTACACAAAAAAATAAAAATATTACAATCAAAAAAGGAGGATAAACCTAAAATGGAGGAAAATCAAAATCCAGTTGAATTAAAAGAAAAAGTTGTATCTATCAGCAGAGTTGCAAAAGTTGTTAAAGGTGGAAGAACATTTAGATTTAGTGCTGTTGTAGTTGTTGGAGATGAAAATGGACATATAGGTGTTGGAAATGGTAAATCATCAGAAGTTCCTGATGCAATAAAAAAAGCCATTCAAGACGCTAAGAAAAACTTAGTAACAGTACCAGTTGTAGGAACAACAATACCACATGAATTTGTTGGAAAATTCGGAAGTGCTAAAGTTGTATTAAAACCAGCAGCTGTTGGTACAGGACTTATAGCAGGTGGTAGTGTTAGACCAGTACTAGAACTTGCGGGATATAGAGACATAAGAACAAAAATAATAGGAACAACAAATCCTAGAAATGTAGTATCAGCAACAATTCAAGCACTTTTAAGTATGAGTACAATAGAACAAGTAGCAGCTAAAAGAGGTAAAAAAGTCGAAGAAATATTATAATTTTGAAAGTTTACTTTCAGAAATTATAATATTTATTTGACGAACAGCGTGGGAAATTTTCAGAGAAAATTTCACTCGCGATAAAAAGATATAAGAAAACATAATGAGAAATTTTGTTTAGCAAAATTTCACTCGGGTAAAAAAGTCGAAGAGATACTATAATTTATTTATTATTATTAATAAAAAAATAAGTAAGGAGGGAAGAGAGAAATGCAATTAGACGAATTAAAATCAGCAACAGCTAAAGTTAAGAGAAGAAGAGTTGGTCGTGGTATGGGTTCTGGACTTGGAAAAACTTCAGGAAAAGGACATAAGGGACAAAAAGCAAGATCAGGTGGAGGAGTTAGACGTGGCTTTGAAGGTGGTCAAACTCCATTATATAGAAGATTACCAAAAAGAGGATTCAAGAATATACATGCTAAAGAATATACAGAAGTAACTTTAACAATGTTAAATAAATCAACAGTAGAAGAAGTAAATGCAGCAACACTTTTAGCAGATGGAATAATTGGAAAAGTTAGAGATGGAATAGTTGTACTTGGAACAGGTTCACTAGATAAAAAACTAACTGTTAAAGCCAATAGATTCACAAAATCTGCTGGAGAAAAAATTGTAGCTGCAGGTGGAAAGATAGAGGTGATTTAATTGTTCCAAACAATAAAAAATGCAATTAAAACCCCAGAGGTTAGAAAAAGATTATTATACACATTACTACTTATAGTAATTTTTAGATTAGGATGCTATTTAACAGTTCCAGGAGTTGATAGTATTGCACTTGCAGATGCAATGAGTTCATCAGCATCTGGATTTGGGAGTTTAATAAATATCATTTCAGGAGGGGCTTTATCAAGATTTACAATGTTTGCAATGAGTATAAGCCCATACATAACAGCATCTATTGTAATTCAGTTATTAGCAATGGTTATTCCATCTTGGGAAAGAATGACAAAAGAAGGTGGAGAACTAGGTAGACAAAAATTAAACAAATATACAAAACTACTAACAGTTGTACTTGCTTTAGTTGAAGGATTAGGAATATATTTATCTTATAGAAATTATGGAATATTTGTAGACGATACATTTCTTACAGGAGCAACAGTCGTATTATCATTAATAACAGGTACATCTTTGCTTATGTGGTTAGGGGATGAAATAACAAGCAAAGGAATTGGGAATGGAATTTCAGTCATAATCTTTGTAGGTATTATTTCTAGTTTACCAAGTGTAGCAGTTACTTTATATAATCTAATATTCACACAGACAGGATTTTCTACAACAGGATTAATTACAGCATTAGGAATTTTAATAGGAGCAATTATTTTAGTTGCAGGTGTTGTATTTGTACAAGAAGCTGAAAGAAGAGTTCCTGTTCAATATGCAAAAAAAGTTGTTGGAAGAAAAATGTATGGTGGACAAAATACTCATATACCATTAAAACTTGTAATGGCAGGAGTTATGCCAATAATATTTGCATCATCATTCATGACATTCCCTGCTATGATTATATCAATGTTTAATCAAAACATTGCAGCTGAGACTGGATTTTGGGCAACTATTTATAAATTTTCATTAGCAACATCATCATCAAGTGTACCAATAGGATATTCAATAGCAAATGCAATATTATATTTACTATTGATAGTTGGATTCACATTCTTCTATACTTATGCAACATTTAATCCAGCAGAGGTAGCAAGTAATATCAAGAAAAATGGAGGATTTATACCTGGTATAAGAGCAGGAAAGCCTACATCAGACTATTTATCTTCTATAATATCAAAAATAACTTGGTTTGGTGGATTGTTCTTATCAATTATAGCAATTCTACCTATGTTATTAAGATTTACAAATTTGGATGTTTCTTTTGGTGGAACTTCTATACTTATCGTAGTAGGTGTTGCATTAGAAGTAGTACAACAATTAGAGTCTCAATTGGTTATGAGACATTACAAAGGCTTCTTAGATTAGTTCAAACTGAAAGTTTATTTTAACTAAGAATATTATAGGCGGATGAGTGTTTAAATTCCGCCTTAAATTAATATATACGGAGGTAAAAATATGTTATTAGTGATAATGGGAGCACAAGGTACAGGAAAAGGGACAGTTTCTGGAATATTGTGTGATGAGTTAGGCATAATGCAATTATCAACAGGAGATATATTTAGAAAAAATATAAAAGAACAAACAAAACTTGGAATTGAAGCTGATAAATATATTTCACAAGGGCAATTAGTACCAGATGAAATAACTGTTCCAATGGTTGCAGAAGCATTGGATTCAGATGAAGCAAAAATTGGTGTAATATTAGATGGATTTCCTAGAACAACAGAACAAGCAAAACAACTAGATGAAATGTTAAAACAAAGGAACAAAAAAATTGATATGGTCATTAATCTAATTTCACCTAGAGAAGAAATAATAGATAGAATGATTACAAGAAGAGTATGTCCAAATTGTAAAGCTACATATAATATAAAAATTAATAAACCAAAGGTAGAAGGCATTTGTGATAAATGTGGAAATGAATTAACTCAAAGAGAAGATGATAAGAGTGAAGAAGCAATAAATAATAGATTAGAAATTTATGATACACAAACAGCCCCTGTTTTAAAATATTACGAAGAAAAAGGAATTGTACAAAATGAAGAAATTACAATATCAAAGAATAGAATGGCAAGCGAAGCTGCAAAGGATATCATTGAAATTCTAAATACAAAATAAAATATTAAAAGGACAAGAAATGAAATGATAGAAATAAAATCAAAAAGAGAGATAGAATTAATGAAAGAAGCATGTAGAATTACAGCATTAGTTCACAAAGCATTAGAAGAAGCAATAAAACCAGGAATAACAACATTAGAATTAGATAAATTAGCAGAGAGTATTATAAGGAAAAATGGAGGAATTCCTGCACAAAAAGGCTATCCAAGTGGGGAAAAGGGAGTAAAAAATTTCCCAGCAACAATATGTGCATCTGTAAATGATGAAGTTATACATGGAATTCCATCTAGAAATGTTGTGCTAAAAGATGGAGATGTTGTAAGTATAGATTTTGTTACCTGTAAGGATGGATATAATGGAGATGCTGCAAGAACTCATATTGTAGGAAAAGCCTCTGAAGTAGATAGAAAACTAGTGGAGGTTACAAAACAGGCATTTTTCGAAGGAATTAAATTTGCTAAAATAGGATATAGGATTGGAGATATTTCTTATGCAATACAACAATATGTTGAAAAAAATGGATTTAGTGTAGTAAAAGAATTTCAGGGACATGGTATAGGAAGGCAAATGCACGAGGATCCAGGAATCCCTAATTATGGTAAACCAGGTAAAGGACCAAGAATTGAAGCAGGTATGACACTTGCTATTGAACCTATGGTAATAGCTGGAAATCCTGATGTTTGGGAACTAGATGATGGATGGACAATAGTTTCTCAAGATGGAACAAAAGCAGCTCATTATGAAAATACAATTTTAATTACAGAAAAAGAACCAAAAGTGTTGACATTGTACTAAAAATACTATATAATATTACAGTTAATTACAATATTTAAATGTTACATAATTGAAAGGGGAGAAATCAATTGGCTAAAGAAGATATTATTGAGGTTGAAGGAACTGTTGTTGAAACTTTACCAAGCACAACTTTTAAAGTTGAATTAGAAAATGGGCATCAAGTTTTAGCACATATTTCAGGAAAACTAAGGCAAAATTATATCAAGATATTACCAGGAGATAAAGTTAGAGTTGAACTTTCGCCATATGATTTATCAAGAGGAAGAATTACATGGCGTGCAAAATAAAATGTAACAATAAATATAGAATGCAGGGAGGGAAAGAACAATGAAAGTAAGACCATCAGTAAAGCCAATGTGCGAAAAATGCAAAGTTATTAAAAGAAAAGGTGTTATTAGAGTCATTTGTGAAAATCCAAAACATAAACAAAGACAAGGATAATAACAATAATTAAATTAATTTAGATATCAACACAAATTGGTAGCGGCTGACAGACTTTTAAAAGATAAAGTCTTATATCAAATTTGTGTTTATATACATTTTTATTGACAAAATAATACTATCTGATTTATGAATAAAACCAAATGTGGATAACTATGTGGATAAAATTAGCAAATTTATCAAGGATAAAATCATAAAGGACATAGTACTATTATATCAAGTAAATTTAGATACATTTCAAATTATTTTGTAGATAAAAGATATTCTAACAAAAATGTCATAAACTTTTTGTTAGAAAAACATAAGAAAAAATTTAAATAAAGAAAATTTTTCTAATATTTTTGATAGAAAATATTCATTCTATCAAATGATAATAAATTGGAGGTGCTAAAATATATGGCTCGTATAGCAGGTGTAGATTTACCTAAAGAAAAAAGAGTTGAAATAGGACTTACTTATATTTATGGTATAGGTTTGACAAGTTCTCAAAAAATCTTAACAGAAACTGGAATAAATCCTGATACTAGAATTAAAGACTTAACAGACGCAGAAGTAAATAGCATTAGAAAAATTGTTGATGAAAAATATAAAGTTGAAGGTGATTTAAGACGTGAAATAGCTTTAAACATTAAAAGACTTAAAGAAATAGGATGTTATAGAGGAATAAGACACAGAAAAGGATTACCAGTAAGAGGACAAAAAACAAAAACTAATGCACGTACAAGAAAGGGTCCTAAAAAAGCAATTATAAAAAGCAAAACGAAATAATAGGAGGGAGTAAGTTAAAATGGCTAAAACTCAAACAACAAAAAGAACATCAAAGAGAAATAGAAAAAACATTGATAAAGGTGCTGCACATATACATTCAAGCTTTAATAATACCATTGTTACAATAACTGATGCTCAAGGAAATGTTATATCTTGGGCAAGTGCAGGTGGATTAGGATTTAAAGGATCAAGAAAGAGTACACCATTTGCAGCTGGAGAAGCAGCTGAAACAGCAGCAAAAGCAGGAATGGAACATGGATTAAAAACTGTTGAAGTATTTGTTAAAGGTCCTGGTGCAGGTCGTGAAGCAGCAATAAGATCTCTTCAAACAGCAGGTCTAGAAATTAGTGCTATCAAAGATGTAACACCAATACCACATAATGGTTGTAGACCACCAAAAAGAAGAAGAGTTTAATTAATATTAAAAATATAGAAAGAGGTGTAATTATTACATGTCAAGATTTAAAGATGAACAATGCCGTATTTGCCGTAGACAAGGTCAAAAATTGTTCTTAAAAGGTGCAAGATGTTATTCTGATAAATGTAGTATTTCAAGAAGAAATTATGCTCCTGGAGAACATGCTACAAAGAAAGCTAAACTTTCTGAATATGGTATTCAATTAAGAGAAAAACAAAAAACTAAAGCATTTTATGGAGTTAGAGAAAATCAATTTAGAAAATATTTTGAAATGGCTACAAGAGAAAAAGGAATTACAGGTGAAGAATTACTTAAAATTCTTGAAAGCAGATTAGATAATGTTGTATATAGATTGGGATATGGTTCTTCTAGACCACAAGCAAGACAATTAGTTAATCATGGATTATTTGAAGTTAATGGTCAAAAAGTTGATATTGCATCTTATTTAGTTAAACCTGGAGATTTAATAAAAGTTAGAGAAAATAAAAAAGATGCAGCAATTATAAAAGAAAATGTAGAAGCAAATGTTGCAAGAAATGTTCCAGCATGGCTTGAAAAGGATGCTAAAAATCTAAGTGGAAAAGTTGTAAGAAAACCTGCTAGAGAAGACGTAGACTTACAAGTTGAAGAACACTTCATCGTTGAGTTATATTCTAAATAGAATTTAGGCTAAAGAAAGAGCCTCAAAAATAATATAAAGTGGAGGTAAAAATGATAGAATTTGAAAAGCCAAATATTGAGTGTATAGATGTAGACGAAAGTAATAACTATGCTAAATTTATTTGTGAACCATTAGAAAGAGGATATGGAGTAACAATAGGAAATTCTTTAAGAAGAATTTTACTTTCTTCTCTTCCAGGATGTGCAATTACTAGTATAAAAGTTGATGGTGTAGTTCATGAATTCTCTACAATACCAGATGTAGTAGAAGACGTTTCAGAATTAATAGTAAATTTAAAGAATGTTAGATTCAAATCTTATGATAATGAGGATAAGATTGTTAAAATAGACTTTAAGGGTGAAGGAGAAGTAACAGCAGGAGATATTGAAACAGATGGTACTATTGAGATACTAAATCCAGATTTACATATCGCCACAGTTGCTGAAGGCGGACATCTTTCAATAGAAATGACAGTTGAAAAAGGAAGAGGATATAACACAGCTATTAAAAATAAGAAACCAAATCAAGATATATCTGTATTACCGATAGATTCAATTTTTACACCAGTAAAAAAAGTAAATTACTCAGTAGAAAATACTAGAGTAGGTCAAATGGTCGATTTTGATAAATTAATCATTGAAGTTTGGACAGACGGAAGCTTAAAGGCTTATGAAGCATTAAGTTTAGCTGCAAAAGTAATAGTTGGACATCTTGAATTATTTATAGACTTGTCAGAAACAGCTAGAAATACTCAAATAATGGTAGAAAAAGAAGAGTCAAAAACAGCTAAAGTATTAGAAATGTCTATTGAAGATTTAGAATTATCAGTAAGATCATTTAATTGTTTAAAAAGAGCAGGAATTTCAACAGTTCAAGACTTAACTAATAAGACAGAAGCTGATATGATGAAAGTAAGGAATTTAGGAAAGAAATCACTAGATGAAGTAACACATAAGTTAATATCTCTAGGATTAAACTTTGCTAATGAAGATGAATAAGTTAAGTAAGTTCTTAATAAATAAACCAGCAAAGCGAGTTTATTTAGAATTACTTATGCGACTGCCAAAGGCAGTGGTATAAAAAAGAAAAGAATGTTAACAAAAAATTACTAAAAAGAAAGGGTGAAAAACAGTGGCTATAAACAGAAAATTAGGGAGAACAACTGACCAAAGATTATCTATTTTGAGAACTCTAACTACAGATTTAATTTGGCATGAAAAAATTGAAACAACTGAAGCTAGAGCAAAAGAAATAAAATCTATTGCAGACTCATTAATATCATTAGCAATAAAAGAAAAAGATAACTTTGAGATGGTAGATGTTAAAGTAAGTCGTGCTAAGTTAGATGAAAAAGGAAATAAAGTAACTGAAAAAGTAACTAGCAAAAATGGAAAAGAATATTTAAAAGTTGTTAGAGAAGAAGTTACAGAATCAAGACAAAAAGATATGCCTTCAAGATTAAATGCTAGAAGAAGAATGATGAAGAAAATAAATAAAGTTAAAGATGCAGAAGGTAAAAATGTTGATTTAACATCTAAATTATTTAATGAAATAGCTCCAAAATATACAGACAGAGTTGGTGGATATACAAGAATAGTAAAACTAGGCAAAAGACGTGGAGATGCAGCAGAAGTCGTTATATTACAATTATTATAAAATAAAAAACAGACTCACGTCTGTTTTTTATTTTGTACATTAGGTGCACATTTGGGGACGCACATTTGGGGACGTAAAAAAATGTGCATTTTATAGATTTACAAAGTAGAATAAATTTTAAATGTATGCTATAATCATATTACTAAAGGAGTAATTAA
>JAAWHY010000049.1 GCA_022795675.1 Clostridia bacterium | reverse complement strand
AAATCCTGTCATTTTCGTTCTTAAAAAATATAATTCTATATCTCTTTCATAGAATTGTCTTAACAATTCAAAAAACTTTTTATAATTACTTATTATCATTACTGGCTGTGTAATATTGTCATTAAATCTTTGCTTTATTGCTTGTACTATTCTTTTATGTTCATCTTCCAATTCCTTAATAAATGACTCATCTCTAAATTGATTTCTATAATCTTGCAATGTTTTTTCTATAAAGGTTATTGCTTCGTCTTCTCTAAAATCAAATTTGAAGTTAGGCAATTCCTCACTAAATAATATTTTATATAAAGTATTTGTTATAAATTCTCTTGTTACATTTTCAAAAGTTGGTTTTAAGCTATCTGCTATTGTTCTATTCTTCATTAATTTCTCCTTGTATATCTTTTTAAATATTATATAACACTAATAATCTTTTGTGAACAATTTTGATACATATTTCTTTATATAATCTCTGTATAAATAATGTGATATATTTTTTCAAATTTTTTATTCATACTAAATTTATTTTTATTCTCTTAAATCCTTTAAAACCTAAATTCTAATATCATTTAACACTTCAAAACGTTGTTTGTTAATATACATACAATATACAAAACTTGCTCAAAACGCTTAAAAATAAACCTTTGTAATTTAGTAAAAGATAAAACAAAAAATGCGGAAATTTCAAAATTTCCGCATTTTTTGCACATTGGGGACGTAAAAAAATGTGCAATTACTAAAATTAGCAAAAATCTAAGATCCCTAAGAAAACAATCACAATATTACACAAATGAAATAAAAGTTTAATGAATAAATAATAAAAAGATAAAACAAGAAAATCCGTAAATAAATACGGATTTTTTTGTTTTATATACAAAAAACTACCATTTACAATGCATATCTAAGCAAATATAATAAAATTAATTATTTATAAAAAATAAAAGACCTGAAAGATATGTGCCTAAAAATAAAAAATGTATATACAAAAAAACAATAAGGAGGAATAACCCATGAACAAAATAAGGAGAGGAAAATTTGTACCCTTAATCGTCATGCTTATGTTAATCTGTGTAATACCAACAATAATGTTGGTGGTAGGAGCGACCATTGGTCGTCCACAAGAAACAGCAGAATTAAATAAAGAAGTAGAACAACAAGAAGAACAAATATCAGCAGCAACAACCACTGTAAATGCAGGAGATACATATACAGTACCAAAAACTGGGTTATACAAAATAGAACTGCATGGTGGAAAGTCGAATGGTTTTATAGGTGTTTCGGGTTTGAATGGTAGTAAAATTACTGGAGTAGTTAGTTTATCGGTTGGGGATCGTTTAACTGCTGTGTCGCTGGCTGGGGGAAACGGTTTCTCTACGTTGGGGGAGAACGTATTCGGCTCGGGTGATTATGGACGTGCTGGATCAAGTTTGGATGTGGATCTGAATCGGTGATGGCTTAGGTTTCGTGTCGGGGGCTCCGGGTAGCTCCTGCAATGTTACCTCAGACTTTAGGTTCTCCTACTGTCATACCTTCGGCAGGTTATTTTGTTTCAAGGGGAACCCAGCACAGGCTCACCTCGATCCGCTAGAGGCTGTTGATCAAGTGCCGCATATTGGGGAACCATTTAAGGTAGATGGAAACGCTATACCTGCATATGGGGGTAATTACGCTAGGTTCCATGAAATTCCGCGGGAGGGGGTCAACCGTTGTTAAACAGTGCCCTTTGTGTGGATTTACCTGTTGGACGGGTGAGTATTTTTGCTCTTGGGAGGTACTGCGGAGAGGGAAGCATGTTCATTGGAGCGAAAGCTAGGAGTAGAACTGATTACACGAAAGGCTGGGGAGAGTATGCCGAAAGCTTCTTCGATACTGAGAGCATCGGGAGTGTACAAGTTGATATGACTGGCTCAGAGGCGATATCTTATGATGGCTTTGTGAGGATAACTCTTATGGCTCAGAGTTTGTTTGTCAACCCTAACGGAGGTACATGGAATGGTAGTACGTCCAGTAGCATTTCTACAATGGACGTAGGTGCAACCAAAACCATTGCAAACCCTACACGTACAGGTTACAACTTCACTGGTTGGACAGTAACCCCAAATAATGTAGGTAGCTCAATAAGTGGGACAACATTCACTATGGGTTCAGCAGACACAACATTAACAGCAAACTGGACACCAGCACAATACACAGTAACAGTAAACAAAGGAATGGGAATTGGAACAGTTACAGGAGCAGGAACATACACATATGGACAACAAGTAACAGTTACTGCCACTCCAAATACAAACACAGCCCAATACACATATGGTTGGTCGAACTGGACAGGATCTGGAATTGCAGGCTCAAACAATAGGTCATATACCTTCACAATGCCAGCAGGAAATGTAACACTAACAGCAAATGGAACACAAACAACGAATTCATATTTACAAACAGTAAGAATAAGGTATCAAAATGCAGATGGAAGTTATGGAAATTATAGTAATGTAATAAATCAAAATTATAACTATGGAGCGACTGTAAGTTGGAATACAGGACAAATAAGTGGATTTGATACAAATACATATCAATCAGCAAGCTTAACATCATACCAAGTTACAGGAGCAAAAACCACAGATATAGACATAAACAGAAAAACATATGCCTTAACAGTAAACAAAGGAACAGGAATAGCAAGTGTAACAGGAGCAAATACATATAGAGTAGGACAAGCAGTAACAATAAACGCAACACCAGCTACAGGATACGTATGGGCAAATTGGACAGGAACAGGTATAAGCGGTTCAAATAATCAATCATACACTTTTACAATGCCAACATCGGCTGTAACAGTAACAGCAAATGCAACATTAAACACATATACAATTACATATGATTTAGTAGGAGGAACAGTAGCAGGAAATCCAGCAAACTATAATGTAACAACAGAAACAATAACATTAAGAAATCCAACAAAAAATGGATATACATTCGCAGGTTGGACAGGATCAAATGGAGAAACCCCACAATTAGAAGTAACAATAAATAAAGGTTCAACAGGAAACAAAAATTATATAGCGAACTGGACAAAAGATGGATATACGATTAACTATGAATTAAATGGAGGAACTGTAACAGGAAATCCAACAACATATACAATAGAAAGTGAGAACATAACACTAAAAAACCCAACAAAAGCAGGATATAGTTTTATAGGTTGGACAGGTTCAAATGGAGAAACTCCACAATTAGAAGTAACAATAAATAAAGGTTCAACAGGAAATAAAAACTATACAGCAAACTGGACAGTAAGAACAGATACACCATACACAGTAAAACACTGGCAAGAAAATCTACCAACAGACAACAACGACAATGCAGAAAACACAAACCCAGATGATGTAGGGGCGACCATTGGTCGTCCGCAAGAAAGAACAGAAAACTATACACTAATAGACACAGAAGAAAAAACAGGAACAACAGGAGCAACAGTAACCCCTGAAACGAAACAATATGAAGGATTCACAGCACCCGAAGCAAAAACAATAACAATACTAGGAGACGGAAGTGCAGTATTAAACTATTACTATACAAGAAATCAATATAAACTAACACTAAGAAAAGGAAAAGGAATATCAGAAGTATTGGCAACAGGAATGGAAGAAGAAGGAGAAAAAACATATCCATACAATCAAAAAATAACCATAAATGCAGAAATGTATCTAGGATACACATGGGATAAATGGGAAGGCAAAGGGTTAAAAAATGAAGAAGGAACAGAAAAAACAGAAATAAGAGAAATAAAATGCGAATTCAACATGCCAGCAAATGAAGTAGAATATGAAGCAAAAGCAACACCAAATGAAAATACAACATATACAGTAAAACATTGGACACAAAAATTAGAAGGAACAGAAACAGACTACACAGAAAATAGCTATAAACTAGAAGAAACAGAAATATTAACAGGAGAAACAGACTCAAAAGTAAGTCCGAAAACAAAAGAATACGAAGGATATAGAACACCAGAAGCAGAAGAAATCTCAGTAACAATATTAGGAGATGGGAGTCTAATAGTAGACTATTATTATCCAAGAAGAACAGACTTAACATATATAGTAAAACACATAGACAAAGAAACAGGAGAAATAATAAAAGAACAGACATTAGAAAATCAAACATATGAAACAGAGATAAAAGCAAACGAAAAAGTAGAGGACTTAGAAAATTATAACTATGACAGTCTAGAACCAGAAACTTTAAAAATAGGTGTAGGAGAAAACATAATAAACATATACTATGTAAAAGAAGAAAGCAAAGTAATAGCACACCATTATATCTATGATGAAGAAACCAACAACTATACAACAACGAAATTAGTAGAAGACGAAGAAATAATAAACAAAATAGGAGCAGAGTATACAACAAATGTATCTAGTAAAATACCAGCAAACTATGAATGTATAAATGATAGACCAGAAGGAAACACAGGAACAATAACAAAAGAAGAAAAAGAAGTAAGTTATTATTATAAACTAAAAACGCCAAAAGTAGAAAGCAATATAGAAAGTGAAATAATCACAAAATTAGAAAGAGACGAAAACGGAAACTATATAATAAAAGCAGGAGAAGAAGTAGAATACGAAATAACCTATGAAACAAAAATAGACGATTACATAGGAAAAGCAACCATAGAAATAAAAGCAGTACTACCAAAAGGAACAAAAATAGACTTAAATAAATCAGACTTAGAAGGAGGAATCTATGATGAAGTTACAAACACAATAACCTGGACAAAAGAAATAGAAAACATAGACACATTTGCACACGATAATACTACAAACAATGAAACAGAAGATGTAGGGGCGATTATCAATCGCCCGCAAGAAAAAGGTACATATGTAAACGGAACCTACACATATGAAACAACAAAAAACATAAAAATTATATACGCCGAAGACTATGTATTAAAAGACGCAAACCTAAAAGTAACAGGAAAAACTATTCTTTACTATCCAGACAACTATCCAATAAAAAAAGATAAACCATTAATAAATGAAGAAACCGAAGAATTAGAAGAACCGGAAAAGCCAGAAGAACCAGAACAACCAAACGAGCCAGAAGAAAAACAAGGAAAAGTAATAGTAGAATATGTAGACATAGACGAACCAAATAGTGGAGCCTATAGATATGAAATAAACGACATATTAGGAAAAGAATATGAAACAGAAGAAAAAGAAATACCATACTATGTACTAGTAAAAAACACAGAAAACACAAAAGGAGAAATAAAAGAAGAAACACAAGTAGTAACATACTATTATAGAAAACAAAACTTTAATATAGGAATAGAAAAAGAAATAGAAAGTATAAACCTAAATGAAGAAGAAATAGAAATAACAAACAAAAATCTAGCAAAAGTAGAAATAAAAAGCAAAGAAGTAAGTGAAACAAACCTAATAGTAAAATATAACATAAAAGTAACAAACAAAGGAGAACTAGAAGGAACAGCAAAAATACAAGAACAAATACCAGAAGGATATAAACTAACAAACATACCAAAAGACTGGAAACAAAACATAGACGAAACCCTAGAAACAGACATAGAACTAGAAGCAGGAGAAAGCAAGACATTAAGTATAACATTACAATGGGAAAACAAAGAAGAAAACTTAGGAACAAGAATAAGCACAGCAAAAATAGAAGAAACAAAAAATCCTGCAAACTTTAAAGACACAAACGAAGAAGATAATATAGGAGAAGCAACAATAGTAGTAGGAATAAAAACAGGAGAAACTGTAAGCATAATAATAATAGGAATGATAATAATAACAGCCATAATAAGTATATATATAACTTATAGTAGAATAACCTATAAAAAAGGACCAAGTATAAAAAATATAAAATTCCTAAAATAAAGAATGTAGGGGCGAGCATTGCTCGTCCGTTTTTATAACAAAACAAATTATTATATATTTGCTCCAAAAAAACAACGGCATTGCCGTTGTTTTTTTGTTTCTAAACTTTAAACTCCAATTTTTCATTTTCTAAAGTTACATGAATTGTCTGACCATTAGTAAATTCTGACATTAAAATTCTTTCAGCTATTTCATCCTCTAAATATCTCTGAATAGCACGTCTTAAAGGTCTTGCTCCATATTTTAGGTCTGTTCCTTTTTCAAGAATAAACTCTTTAGCTGAAGCATCTATATCTAAAGTCATATTTTTTTGAGATAATGCATTAATAGTATCTTTTAACATCAAATCAATAATCTGTAATAATTGTTCTTTATTTAAACTATTAAATACTATAATTTCATCAATTCTATTAATAAATTCTGCTCTGAATGAAGATTTTACTATATCAAGTATTTTATTTTTATTTGCCTGATTTTCATTATTAAATCCAATAGCATTAGTATTCAAATTTGAACCAGCATTAGAGGTCATAATTATAATTGTATTTTCAAAACTTACAGAATTCCCTTGTGCATCAGTAAGTTTTCCATCATCTAAAACTTGTAATAATAAATTAAATACATCATTGTGAGCTTTTTCAATCTCATCAAATAATATTATAGAATAAGGTTTTCTCTTTACCTTTTCAGTTAATTGTCCAGCATCATCATATCCTACATATCCAGGAGGTGCACCAATCAATTTTGCAGTAGAATTGCTTTCCATATATTCAGACATATCTATTCTTATAATAGCATCTTCATCACCGAACATTTCAAATGCAAGGGATTTAGCAAGAGCTGTTTTACCAACACCAGTAGGACCTACAAACATAAAAGAAGGTGGTCTTTTGGTTGATTTCAAACCTGCTCTGTTTCTACGAATAGCACGACTTACAGATTGAACAGCTTCTTCTTGACCAACAATTTTTTGATGTAATCTTTCCTCTAAATGTAATAATTTAAAGGTTTCCTCCTCTGTAATTTTTGTAAGAGGTATTTTAGTCCAATTTTCTATTACAACTGCAATATCTTGTAAAGTTAAATCTTTAGGTTTTAATACTTTTTCTAATTTATTAATTTTATCAATTAATTGACATTCTTTAGTCTTTAAATCAGCAGCTTTTTGATAATCCTCGGTAGAATCAGCTTGTGCAGCCTCATTTTTTTCTTCTTGAACTAACTTTAATTCATTTTTCAAGGTTTCAAGAGTATATAACTCTTTGTTGTTCAAATTAATTCGAGAACAAGCCTCATCTAATATATCTATTGCCTTATCTGGTAAAAATCTATCATGAATATACTTTTCAGAAAGCCATACAGTTTGACGAATAACATCATCAGAAATTTTAACTTTATGGAAATCTTCATAATATTTTTTAATACCATTTAAAATTTCCACAGTAGAATCAACATTTGGTTCATCAACAAGAACAGTTTGAAAACGTCTTTCAAGTGCTGTATCTTTTTCAATATGTTTTCTATATTCTTTTAAAGTAGTAGTTCCTATTAATTGGATTTCTCCATTTGCAAGAGATGGTTTTAAAATGTTAGCAGCATTCATGGAACCCTCACTATCTCCAGCACCAATAATATTGTGAATTTCATCTATTACTAAGATTATATTTCCTAGAGTACGACATTCCTCAATAATATTTTTCATTCTTGCTTCAAATTGACCTCTAAATTGAGTACCAGCAACAACAGATGTCATATCTAAAAGATATACCTCTTTATTTAAAAGTTTTGTTGGAACATTCTTTTCTGCAATTTTAATAGCAAGTCCTTGGGCAATTGCAGTTTTACCAACACCTGGTTCTCCTATTAAACATGGATTATTTTTAGAACGTCTATTTAAAATTTGAATAACCCTTTGTAATTCTCTATCTCTACCTATAACATTATCTAATTGATTATTTTTAGCTTTATTTGTTAGATTTGTTCCATAAACATCTAAAGTTCTACGCTTTTTATTATTTTGTTTCTTTTCGACTTTTAGTCGCTTTTTACCATCAGAGGATATTCCATCAGATGATTTATCATTATTTGGAGATTTAGTAAAGAAATTTCCAAATATTGCACCTATTGGAACAGCACCACTAATAGGACCTTCATTCATTTCTTCTAAATCTTCTTCATCTAAATCTAAGTCCATTTCCAACTCACCTAATTGAGAAGAAATACCTTCTAACATTGCTTCTATTTGAGATGTCATATTATTTAAATTTATATTATTAGAAGGGTTATCTGAATTAGTAACTCCTTTTTCTTTAGCACAATCAGCACAATAACCTATCAATTTATGAGGATCTGGGCTATTAGGATCTTCTGTAAAGATAACTGCCTTCTTTTTATTACAAACTGAACATATCATAAAATTGTAATCTCCTTCCTATGTATAAAAAAATTCTTATTAGATAAAGACTATAATACACTAAAAAAACTCAAAAGTCAAGATAGGAAGAGGGAATTCAGAGGCATTTCATCATTTATTAAAATTTATAGAAATCTTTGTTTAAATAAGGTAAAATTAGAAAATACCTATGGAAATTTGTCATACAGAGATAGACAAGAGTAACAATTAATGATATAATAAAAATGTATTAAATTAAATAAACAGATGATATAGATGGTAGAAAGGAATGGATGAAAGATGTTAAACAATATGCCAATAAATGATGAGAAAGAAGATAAAAAAAGAAAAATAATGTTTATCATAATAGGTGTAGTATGTTTTATTTCAATTGTATTAGCGATAGTATATCAAATAATTCAATTAAAAACTCCACCAGTTATAAAAGAAGAAAAAGAAATAGTGGAATTTAAGACAATATTTAATAATGAATTAAATGAACAAGGATATCCAATAAAAGCATTAGAAAAATTTAATGAAGATAAAAAAATAGTTTATACACTAGATGAACGAAAAGAAAAATCTGATGGAAAATATGATATTGATGTAAAAATACCAATAATAAATATTAACAATCATGAAATTACCAATATAGATAAAGAAATTGAAGACACATTTAAAGAAAAAATCGACAATATAATGGCAAGTGAAGAACAATATGAAATAATATATACAGTAGAATATACAGCATATATAAATGAAAACATTTTATCATTAGCAATAAAATCGACTCTAAAAGAGGGAATTAAAGCTCAAAGAGTTATTATAAAGACATATACTTATAATATGACTACGAATGAGGTAATTGATATTGATGAAATGATGTCAATTAAAAAACTAAACAAAGCAACAGTGCAAGGAGAGATTAATAGAGTAGTAAGTGAAAATGCTAAACAAGCTCAAAGTTTAATTGATTTAGGATATAAAGTATATGAGAGAAATTTATCAGATGAAATGTATAAAATAGAAAATGTATCTAATTTCTTTTATGGACCAGATGGTGCATTATATATAATTTATGCATATGGAAATAATAGTTACACATCAGAATTAGATATTGTACCAATTATATAGACATAGACAGAAATATAAATATAAATAAAAAAAACATAGCCCATAAGATTAATCTTATG
>JAAWHY010000048.1 GCA_022795675.1 Clostridia bacterium | reverse complement strand
CCCGCAATATATTGCGGGCTTTAGATATGTAATAGAAATGAATAAATGGGTTTTATTTTAGCATTCTACATAAGCGATCTAACGAGTGCACAGCTTTTATGCATAGCTGAGTCTTTGCTAGAGGCAGTAATTTGATCGTAAATGCCATCTGGGATTTGCTCTTCAAGTGGAACTGTCTCACAAGTTCTGATTACTTGAAGTATTAAATTGAGTTGATTAGTAGGTGTTTTAGAAACAACTATGTGTATATGACTTTTATACCCATGACCATATTCGGACCTATCTGTTAATATGTCTTCCAAACATATTCTATTTATAGATGCAGAAACAGAAACCACATGAGTTCTAAGTTTAGACCATGTATCTAAGCACTCATGATATAAACTTAAAAAGCGAAGTCCACACTCAGAGTAACCATGCAAAATTATTTTCTTATAAAGCATAAAATCTTTATTGATAAGCTCTGCAAGTTCTCTATCTGCAACATCTGTCCCTTCATAGGTTTGGGTATAAAAAACAGCAAATACTGTGGAGTCTTTGTACCCACGTATCTTTTTGTATTCACTTGAAAAAGTAATATGGTTGCTTTCATCCACAGTAAATAAATACCCATTACTTACTATAACTGCAATGTTATTACTTCCTTTTTGCAGTTGCTGTACAATTACTTTAGAAGATTGATATACGATATTCCGTAATCCCTTCATTTCTTTCCTCCTTTATCATAAGACTTGTCTATTAAATAAATTCAATAATATTATACTATAAAAATGTCAAAAAATCAAATGTGGATAAAATTTAAAGAAAAAGTAATTGCAAAATAAAAATCACGATGATATAATAAGAAAATAGAAAAACAGAAGGAATATAAATAAGAAAGGAAATATGTAAATGGCAAAAATAAAATCTGTTTTTGTTTGCAATGAATGTGGATATGAATCTGCAAAATGGCTTGGAAAATGTCCAGCATGTAATGCGTGGAATAGTTTCTTTGAAGAAAAGGTATCTAAGGATTCAAAATCTGTTAATGGTGTAGAGAAAAAGAAAAGTGCTACACCAACACAATTAAATAAAGTAATTGGAAGCGAGCAAGCTAGAATGTCCACAGGGTTTAAAGAATTAGACATGGTACTAGGTGGTGGGATTGTTATTGGTTCATTGGTATTATTAGGTGGAGAGCCCGGTATAGGAAAGTCAACCTTAATATTACAGATTTGCGAAAAATTAAAAACAGATGGAACAATACTTTATATATCAGGAGAAGAATCAGCAGAACAAATAAAACTTAGGGCAGATAGATTAAAAGTTAATAGAGAAAGTCTTTTGTTTTTAGGAGAAACAGATATTGATATAATAGAAGAAGCAATCAACAATACAAATCCAAAACTTGTTATTTTAGACTCAGTTCAAACTATCTATTCAGATGAGGTAAACTCTGCTCCAGGAAGTGTAAGTCAAGTAAGAGAAATTACTGCTAGAATCATGAAAATATGTAAATCACAAGCTATTACAACTATTATAATTGGTCATGTAACAAAAGATGGAAATATTGCAGGACCAAGAGTCTTAGAACACATGGTGGATGTTGTTTTATACTTAGAGGGAGAAAGATATTTTTCTTATAGAATATTAAGGGGAGTAAAAAATAGATTTGGTTCAACTAATGAAATTGGTATGTTTGAGATGGAGGGACTAGGACTTAGAGAAATAGAAAATCCATCATCTGTCATGATTTCTGAAAGAGAAGAAAATCCAGCAGGTTCAGTTGTAGTCGCAAGTATAGAGGGAACACGTCCACTATTAGTAGAATTACAGGCATTAACTACACAAACTGTATTTGGTCTTCCAAGGAGAACAGCTAATGGAATAGATTATAATAGATTAACTCTTTTAGTTGCAGTATTAGAAAAAAAGGTAGGATTAAATCTAGGAAATCAAGATGTATATTTAAATGTTGTAAATGGGATAAAAATTAATGAACCTGCAACAGACTTAGGAATAATACTTGCAACAGCATCTAGCTATAAGAATATACCAATTTCAAATAAACTTGCAGTCATTGGTGAAGTTGGATTAACAGGAGAGGTAAGAAATGTTAACTTAATAGAAAAAAGACTTAAGGAAATAGAAAAATTAGGATTTAAAACTTGCATAATTCCTGAAAGTAACAAAAGATACTTAAAAGATAAATTTAACTTAGATATAATAGCTGTAAAAAATATTAATGAGGCAATGAGAGGTGCAGGTTTAAAATGAGAGAAAGTAAAAATGATGATATAATTGAAGTTTTAAAACTAATATCACCAGGGACACCAATAAGAGATGGACTAAATAATATTCTTAAAGCAAAAACTGGTGGTTTAATTGTTATTGGAGACTCTAAGGAAGTTTTAGATATTGTTGATGGTGGATTTAACATAAATGAAGAATATACACCTTCTAGACTATATGAATTGGCTAAAATGGATGGAGCAATAATAATAAGTAGTGATTTAAAAAAGATATTATTTGCTAATGCTCAGCTTATACCAAATTCATTAATAGAAACGAAGGAGACTGGAACAAGACACAGAACAGCAGAAAGAACAGCAAAGCAAACAAAAAAATTAGTTATAAGTATTTCACAAAGAAGGAGTGTAATTACAGTTTATAAAGGAAATTACAAGTATGTAATGGAGAATACTTCTAGAGTACTAGATAAAGCAAATCAGGCATTGCAAACTGCTGAAAAGTATAAAAAAGTTTACGATAGAGAAATAAATACTTTAAATGAATATGAATTTAATGATATAGTTACTCTTGAAAATGTTATAACAGTTATTCAAAAGGCAGAAATGGTAATGAAGATGGTAGAAGAAGTACAAAAACATATTTATGAATTAGGAGAAGAAGGACGCCTTGTAGAAATGCAACTTGAAGAATTAGTAGGAGATTTAGAAAAAGAGGAGTTACTTATAATTAAAGATTATATTTTTAAAAGAAAAAATCCAGAAAAGGCTTTAAAGGAAATTATAGAATTGGATTTATCTAATTTATTAAATTCAACATCTATAGCAAAAATTTTAGGATACCAAAACTTTGATGACTTTGACGAAATTGGAGTATATACTAAGGGATATAGATTATTAAATAAAGTACCTAAAATGCCATCTAATATAGTTGATAACTTAGTAAAATCATTTAAATCTTTTCAACATATTTTAATTGCTGATATTCCAATTTTAGATGAGGTAGATGGAATTGGAGAGATAAGAGCTAGAGCAATAAAACAGGCATTACAGAGAATGCAAGAACAATTTGTTTTTGATAAACTGTTGTCTTAAAAAATTTTTAATGTTATAATATTAAAGATTATAAAAACAGATGTGGTTAGATCTATAGAAATCAAGAGATTGATACCAAAGAAAGGAATGATAAAATTGAAAAAGGCAATATTGATTATAGCAATAATACTAGTAATAATTTTAATTGGTGGAGTATGTGTAAGTATAATTTTAAATGCAACACAAAAAATTGATAATCCAATTGCAACAATTAAGATGAAAGGATATGATGAAAGTATCGTAGTAGAGTTATATCCTGAATATGCAGAAAATACAGTTGCAAACTTTATAATGCTGGCTAATAATGGATTTTACAATGAACTAAAAATCCATAGGGTAGAAGATACTTTAATTCAAGGTGGAGATTCTAGTGGAGATGGAACAGGGAGCCCAAGACTTAGTGACCTAGACAAAAGTATAGAAAAAGATTCTGATGCTGATGAATTATATTCAATACCAGGAGAATTTCAAAAGAATGGATATGAAAATAATACTTTAAAATTTGAAAGAGGAGTTATAGGAATGGCAAGAGGAGATTATACTTCATATTCTTCTAGTTTAAAAAAGGAAAGTTATAATTCAGCAGGTTCACAATTCTTTATTATGACAGAAAGCTTAGCAAGTTTAAATGGAAATTATACTGCTTTTGGAAAAGTAATAAGTGGAATGGAAACAGTAGATAGTATTTCTAAAGTGGAAACAGCAGTTGATGAAAGCAAAGATGAAGAGACAGGAGAAGTTACAAAAACAGAAACAACTAGACCAGCAACAGATGTAATAATTGAAAATATAACAATAGATACACATGGAGTTGAATACAAAAAACCAAAAACAAATGAAGTATTTGATTTATATTCATGGTATATGAAAACATACAATAATAGTTCAACAACAACACACACACATTAAAAAAATAATAAAATGACACAGGTTACTGTGTCATTTTATTATTAGTGAATAGATAATAATGAATAATGAAAAGTGAATAATTTTTGTTTTAAAATTCACAATTTTTTGGGGTTCTAGGGAATGGAATTACATCACGTATATTTTGCATTCCTGTCAAATACATCATCATTCTTTCAAAACCTAATCCAAAACCTGAATGTACTACTGAACCATATTTTCTTAAATCCATATACCAATCATAAATGCTTTCATCCATACCTAATTCTTTAATTTTAGAATTAAGTTTATCAAAATCTTCTTCTCTTTGACTTCCACCTATTATTTCTCCTATTCCTGGGGCTAAAAGGTCTGCTGCTGCAACAGTTTTTCCATCAGGATTTTGTTTCATGTAAAATGCTTTAATTTCAGATGGGTAGTCTGTTACAAATACAGGTTTTCCAAATAATTTTTCACATATATACCTTTCATGTTCGGTTTGTAAATCAGTTCCCCAAGATACTTTATATTCAAATTGTTCATTTACTTTCTCAAGTTCTTTTACTGCATCAGTGTATGATATTCTACCGAAATCGGAACTTATAACATTATTTAATCTATCTAAAAGGGTATTATCAATGAATTTATTAAAAAATTCCATTTCTTCAGGACATTCTTCTAAAACATAAGAAATAATATATTTTATCATATCTTCTGCCAAATCCATATCATCTTTTAAATCAGCAAAACATATTTCTGGTTCAATCATCCAAAATTCTGCAGCATGTTTTACAGTATTTGAATTTTCAGCTCTAAAAGTAGGACCAAATGTATAAATATTTCTAAAAGCAGTTGCAAAAGATTCACCATTTAATTGTCCGCTTACTGTTAAATGAGCTGGTTTACTAAAGAAATCTTTAGAATAATCAACATTGCCTTCTTCTGTTAATGGCACTTTTGTAAGGTCGAAAGAATTTACATTAAACATTTCACCTGCACCTTCTGCATCACTTGAAGTAATTATAGGAGTATGAACATATACGAAACCTCTTTCTTGAAAAAACTTATGAATTGCATAAGATAAAACACTTCTTACCCTAAATACTGCACTAAAGGTATTAGTACGAGGACGTAGATGTGAAATAGTTCTTAGATACTCAAAACTAGTTTTCTTTTTTTGAAGAGGATATTCAAGTGATGATAAATTTTGTATCTGTATTTCATTTGCTTTTATTTCAAAGGCCTGTTTAGCACCTTCTGTTTTTACAAGTTTTCCTATAACTTTGATTGAGGAACTAATAGTTAATTTACAGATATCAGCGAAATTAGGTAAATTGTCTTCAAAAACAATTTGTAAATTTTTAAAGAAACTTCCATCATTTAACTCTATAAAACCGAAATTTTTAGAGGCTCTTACGGTTCTAACCCAACCTTCTAAAGTAACATTTTTTTCAATATATTCATCAGTATTACGGTATAAACTCTTAATAATTAATTTTTCCATAGAATCCAATCCCTTCGATATTTATATAATTACATATTATATACTAAAATTGGTAAATAATTCAAGACATTACAGAAAAAATATATAAAAGGAAGAACGGCACACTGTGAAAGCACAATGCACCATTCCTCGCTATGTTAAGTAACGTCCACCTGCCAAAGGCCATCGACCTTTAACATTAGTTATTCTAGCACAGAACATAATATCTGTCAACATAAAATGGATAATTTTAGGAAATTTAATAATGTTACATTGCAAAGTATAAGATAAGTATTGAAAAAATATTTAAACAATAGTAAAATAAGTAAAAGAAAGTGAGGTATTTATGGGAAAAGCAAAGGTCTATTTTAGTAAAGAGATAACACCAGAAAATGTTGTTAAAATTTATGAGAAATTAGGAGTTAAATTATCAGGAAAAATTGCAGTTAAACTACATTCTGGTGAAAAAGGTAATCAAAATTATTTAAGAGCAGAGTTTGTAAAGCCAATAATTGACCATGTTAAAGGGACTGTTGTAGAATGTAATACTGCTTATGAAGGAGCAAGAAATTCAACACAAAAGCATAAAGAATTAATGAAAGAGCATAACTGGACTAAATATTTTAATGTTGATATTATGGATGAAGAAGAACCAGATTTAGCATTAGACATTCCAAATGGTAAAGTTATAAAAGAGAACTATGTTGGAAAAAATCTCAAAAACTATGATTCAATGCTAGTATTATCACATTTTAAAGGACATCCAATGGGAGGATATGGAGGAGCCATAAAACAATTATCAATAGGAATTTCCTCAAGTGCAGGTAAATCATGGATTCATACAGCAGGAAAAACTTTAAAACAAGAAGAACTGTGGGATTATGTTGCAAAACAAGATGATTTCTTAGAAGCAATGGCAGATGCAGCATCTTCTGTAGTAAAATATTTTGGAGATAATATTGTATATATAAATATAATGTGCAATTTATCAGTAGACTGTGACTGTTGTGCAATAGCAGAAGATCCATGTATGAAAGATATTGGAATTTTAGCAAGTACAGATCCAATTGCAATAGACCAAGCATGTATAGATTTAATATATAATTCAAAAGATAAAGGAAGAGAACACTTTGTTCAAAGAGTAGAAAGACAACATGGCATTCATACAATTGAAGCTGCTGAAGAACTTGGATTTGGTACAAGAGAATATGAATTGATTAATATAGATTAATTAAAATAACAAGGAGGCTATTATTATGTTAGATAAAGAAATAGAAATAATAGAAAAACAAAATAAATTTATAGGAATTCTATCAAATAGAAAGGCAAAATATATAATAGGAACATCATTATTAAGTGTAATAGGTGTTGCATTACCTAGAATATTCCATGTTTTAGCAGGAAGTTCAGCAGGAGCAAATTTTTTACCAATGCATATTGCAGTATTAATTGCAGCCTTAGCATTTGGAACAATATCTGCAAGTGTTGTTGCAGGAAGTTCAGTTATCTTTAGTTATCTTTTAACTGGTATGCCTAGTATAGATAGATTACCATATATGCTTATAGAACTTGTTATATATGCAATAGTATTAAGTTTATTTAATAAAAAATTTAATTTTTATATCTCACTAATTGCAACTATTATTTTAGGTAGAGTGCTTTATGCAGGAGTACTATTTGTAGCTATTAATATATTTGGATTACATACTTATGGAATATCTGTAATAGAAAGTATTAGAGTAGGATTACCAGGACTTATAATTCAACTAATATGTGTTCCATTTATAGCTAAAATAATAAAAGAAAGGCTAAATTAAAAAATGTATAATTTACAAATAGTAAAAGAAAAGTTATATAGTACAAATGCAAGTTTAGTGGTATTATATTCAAACGGAGAATGTAAAGAATATTATCAAAATAGAATAAACGACATAAAAGAAATCTTAAAAGAAAATAGAGAAGCTTTACAAGGAGCGATTATTGCGGATAAAGTAATAGGGAAAGTAGCAGGAAGTATATTAACAGTAGCAGGTGTAAAAGAAATCTATGCAGATGTTATGAGTAAATACGCTATTACTGTGTTAGATAAAAATAATATAAGGTATGAATATAGAAATCTAGTAAATTATGTTCAAAACAATGAAAAAACAGGCATGTGTCCTATGGAAAGTAAATATAAAGAAGAAAGCGACATTAATAAAATTTATAATGATTTAATTGTGTAGGTGCATATATTAAAAGAGGGGATATGTATGAAGAAAAAAAATTATTTTATTGTATCATCAATTATACAAATTATTATTTCAATTTACATTATAATTATGGCAAATACGATAGTTCAAAATGAAATAGAAGCATTTAAAGAAATGTATGAAATAATGCCAATTGATATGATAAAAAGTATGATTAAGACTATGGAAAGCAATGGGGTAAATTCATTAATAGTATGTTCATCTATATGTATATTAATTAATATAGGAGTTATAATTACATCTATAAAAAATAATATTTTAAGGAATAAAGGATTATTAATTACAGCAAGTATAGTATGTTTATTATTTGCAGGAAATGGGTTAGCACAAATTTTATCAATTGTAAATATCATTGTCCTATTATGTTTAAAGAGAACAAATCCAGAGGATTTTCCAGTTAAAAAGGAATTACCAAAATTAGAAAGAATAGCAATAACTAAAAAGGAGATTTTTATAGGGATAGCATTAGTATTAATATATTTTTCTCAATTCATATGGGGAAATTATCTTATCAAATCTAATATTTTGCGATGGGTAATAATAGTAGTATTTTATTTAAGTGTACTAATTTTATCAATTGTATTTTGGAATAAGAGTATAAAAAGAGATTTAAAAACCTTTAAAGATAATTTTGGAACATATATAAAATTTATTTTACCTAGATTTGGATTGATGTATATTGCTTATTTTGTAGTAACAATCTTTACAATAATAGTTACTAGAAATATAGGGTCTGTAAACCAACAGAATTTGGAAAGTTTACCTAGTTGGTATGTAATACCATTAGCTATAATATATGCACCTATAGTCGAAGAGACCATATTTAGAGGACTAATACATAAAATAATAAAAAACGATAATATATTTATTATAGTATCTGCAATCTGTTTTGGACTATTACATACAATTACATCAGAAGTAACTTTAATGAATGTAATATTTAAAGCATTACCATATAGTGTACTTGGAGGATTTCTAGCTTATATATATTCAAAAACAGAAAACATATCTACAAATATGTTTTGTCATGCAGGAATTAATCTAATTGCATCATTATTAACATTATTGTAATTGTAGGGGCGCCCTTGGTGAAGTGAGAAAAATATAAAAATAAAAATTTTTTATTTTTATACTTTTGCGAACGAAACATGGAAAATTTGTAAAACAAATTTTACTGGGCGTCCATGAATAATTATTACAATAATATAATAATAAACACCATATATATGAGGAGAAGAAATGGAAATAAGAAAAAATGAAGAATATATAGTAGATATAATAGACAATGGATTTGAAGGAGAAGGAATAGCAAAAATTAATAATTTTACTATATTTATAAAAGGAGCAATTAAAGGAGAAAAGATTAGAATATTAATTTTAAAAGTTAATTCTTCTTATGCATTTGCAAAAATAATAGAAATAATAGAAACATCAGAATACAGATGTGAAGAAGACTGTAATTCATATAAAAGATGTGGAGGTTGTGACTTAAGACATATCAAATATGAAAAAACTTTAGAAATTAAGAAAAATATGGTTCAAAGTCTAGTAAATAAAACTTTAAGAAATAAGGTACAAGTAAATGACACAATAGGAATGGAAAAACCATTTAATTATAGAAATAAAGCTCAATATCCAATAGGATTAAATAAAGAAGGAGAGCCTATATTTGGTGTATTTGCAAATAGAACCCATGATATTATTAGTACTAACAATTGTAAAATACAAACTAAAATTTCAGAAGAAATAGCACAATACATTATAGAATTTATAAAAGAAAACGATATAAAAGTATATAATGAAAAAAATAACAAAGGAGTTTTTAGGCATATTATAGTAAAAGTAGGTATGACAACAGGTGAAGTAATGTGTGTACTAGTAACAAAAAAGAATAAAACCATATAAAACCGACAATAATAAAAATAAGAATAAAAAAG
>JAAWHY010000047.1 GCA_022795675.1 Clostridia bacterium | reverse complement strand
CATATCATCCATGTATCTAAAATAATATTTACATTTTAATTTATGTTTCACATATTGGTCTAATTCGTTTAAATATATATTTGCAAACATTTGAGATGTATAATTTCCTAGTGGTAGTCCTAACATTCCCTCAGTAGATAATAATATTTCTCGTGTTAGCCAAAGTAATTTTTTATCTTTGATTTTTCTTTTTAAAATATCCCATAATATTCTTTTATCAATGTTGTGAAAATATTTAGTTACATCCATTTTTAGAATATAATAACTAGTCCATTTACTTTTTGCAGATTTCATAGCAGTTTGCACATCTTTTGAAGCTTTATGCATACCTCTACCTTCAATACAAGCATATGTTGTATTAATAAATTGTGGAACAAAATATGGTTTTATAAAATGTTGTACATACCATTGGTGTACTATCCTATCTATATATTCTGATGCCATTATTATACGTTCTTTAGGTTGATACACTTTAAATGTTGTATAACTACTGTGTTTGTATGTACAATTTTTTAGTTCTTTTTCTAGTCTTAATAACTCTTGCTCTAATATTAGTTCTACTAATATTACCTTCTTTTTTTCTCTCTTACCACATCTTGCTTTTTTATGTGCTAATAATAAATTTTCAAATGATACTGCATTTTCATATATATTTCTAAGTGTTTTTGGCATTTTATTTTACTCCTAAGCTTTTTATTAGTCCTCCTAATATTTTTCCTATTTCACTTAATAGTTCATTACTATGTTTATATTTTTTATCATCAATCCATTTATTATTATACATTATTCGTATGCAAATTCTTTGAAAATATATCTCTGTATCTACTATATTATATATTGGTAATCTTTTAATCTTATCCGATTTGTTTGCTAATAATATATTTTTTAGCATATTATACATACTTGTCTTTATTTCTGTACCTATACTATATTTTTCAGTTCGTGGTAATTTTAATAATATTATAAGCATATATTCTATATATTTTTCTATTTTTGGTATTAAAATTAAATTATTCACAAATTTTTACTTCCTATTTTTAAATAACTTAAAGGGGAAATTACTCCCCCTTAAGTTTAGTTTTGCTTCGGTTTAAGTAACGCGAAACAGTGTTCGGTGCTACGAAAGCAATCGACGGAACGCATACGGCGTGCTCCCGTAGTACATGTTAGCAGGACCGAAACCGTTGCTGTTAAGGTCTGCGGGTGGATGATCGTAATTGTAAGGAGCACCGCCACCAAAATAGCCAGTTCCTCCATTTCTGAGTTTTATAACTCTTACATGCGGAAGTTTATCGGCTTTTTTGAATAAGTCAATCGCAGATTCCCCATTACAAATTCTCATTTGCAACTCTAAATCACAGATAATTTCATCGCACATCCCCTCACCTACTTTTTCACACATATCTCGCATTTCCTGTTCAGTTTTGTAATACCAGCTATGTTCGAAGATATATGTTTCGATTAAGCGAGGATATTGGTTGAGATTCTCATCAGCAATTTTATTCGATGCTTCGAATCTCCTCCAATATGCTTTTCCTTCATCTCCAGCCTCATTGCACTTCAGGCGGATTTCTTCCTTGCTTTTGTCAATAACCTCTCTGTCAATGCGAAACCACTCGCCGACTTTCAGTTTCGATACAGCCTGGCTATCAGCCTTTGGCTCGGATGTAGTCACCTTCTTTAAGGATTCTTCGTTCAGAAGTCTTTCATAATCCCTAACTAAGTCTTCCAAGGGCATCATCCGACCATCAGAAAGCTCTACATGCAGTTCCTCTGCACTTTTCCTCACGAACACATTAAGCATAATTTTTTCCTCCTGCTATTTAAAAAGTAGTAAAGCAAAATGCTTCCTATTATCTATTTTAACATAATATCTTACTTTTTGCAAATTCTACAAATTTATCACTATAATCTTATATAACAATTTGTAATCTCAGCGACAACTTACTATAAATCTTTCAAACTACAAACTTGTAATTTTGTAGTTACTTTGTATTTGCTTTTATTGTATTTTTACTTTTTCTATATAATATAAAGCTAACAACAAAAACTAATAATGGTGGTACTATCAATTTTATAGGACTTCCATTTACTATAAATTTGACGGGGCTATCATCTCCTAAAGCAGTACACATTAAACCTGCTATAAATATAAATGCTGATATATTTGATAGTATTAAAAATATATTCTTTTTCATAGTTTCTTTCCTTAAATTAAACATATTTAATCCCACTCCTAATTTGACTTGTAGTTTTGCTATTTTACTATAAATCTATAAATTGCATAAACTACCCATATAAGCCAAGAATATGCCCAAGCCTTAAATATAATGCTTACTGTTAAATATACAATAGCAACTATTATTGCTATTATCCAATTCATTATTTTTTTCTTATCCATTATTTTATACCTCCTCGATAGATTACTATATTGTGTTTCGATTATATCATAAAAGATAAATAAAATTCAACTAATCATTTGCCTTTCCAACTTCATATCTTAAACTTTCATTTACATATATTTTTCTACTTTTTCTATAAATTCATCCATCCTATTATTTTTTAAAATAGAATGAGGACAATCTTTCCCTGAAAAATCATGATGTGTTTTTAAATCATAAATTGTAAGATTATATTCCTTTAATAAATAAGCAACTAATTTTGCAGCATTATTAAATGTTTTTTCAAAGTTTCCACCACTATTAACACATAGTTCAATTCCTATTCCATATAAGTTACCTATTTCGTTAGCAGCATGATATGCTACTTCATTATCTGGTATATGATGATATATTTCTTTATCATCAACAGTATAATGCCAAGATGTAGAATCCATATTGTTTTCACTCAAAAATTGTGCATGATTTTTTGCTCCTGTAGTTTTATCGAAATTATCTGTTTCATGTATTACAATATATCTTATCTTTCGTTTTGTTCCTGGTCTTGCTTTTGTATTAATTTCGATTAGCTCTGTATGTACTGGAACTCCAAAGACATCAGTTGGAAACCTAGATTTTTCTGTTATTTCTGTCATATTTGCTACTGTAATTTCATCATCTTTACTATTTTCTTGACTTATTGTTTCTTGTTCCTTTTTAGAAAAACTTTTTATTAAACAAAAAATTATTGATATTATAAGTAAAATTACAATTAATTTTCTTTTTTTTACTTCTTCTTTCTTTTTTGATTCTTTTTTATTCATTTATTAACTCATCTCTCACTTCGTATTCTTATGTAAAAGTATATGAAAATAAAGGATATAATGAAAAATACTTCATAAAATCAAATCCTAATATAGTCAAAACTAATGGTACACATAGTATTAAAATTCCTAAAAAAATTGCTTGAATATTATTTTTTCTCCAACCTGAAAACATTAATACAACCATAGCTATAATTACTGAAATTAGTATTTGCAATAATATTTTTAGTAATATAAACAATAGTATATTCAAATTAAAAGGCAAGTTTTGGTACATAGGAATATTTTGCACTGAAAATGATAAGCAGTGTAGTGGAAATACTTTAGAAATACTTACTCCTCTACATATAAATGGTAGAATAGAAAATAATGTAACTAAAACTATACATACCACTACTTTTGATTTTAAAACTCCTCTTTTTCCTTTTTTCGTAGCTTTTAATAATTTCCAAGTTTCATTCTGATATTCCATAGAAAAAAAGTTACTAAATACCAGTATTATTCCAAGTGTAAGCAATAAGAAGTCATTTATGATTCCATCTTCCATAATTCCAAATAAATATAAATAACCTGTGTCATAGATATATTTTCCACCACTTTCACATACATGTTTATATTGCTCCTCTACTTTTTGAAATGCAGGATAAAATGATGTAACACTATACCATTTTACCTTCATCTTTTCCCCTGTTTCACTATTAATTTCTCCTTTACTTACTAACTCATCTATCTTTTCTATTTCTTCAAAAGCTTTTTCATATCTAGCTTTTTCTTTTTCAATAATTGAAATCTTTTCATCTGTTTGTTCTCCTTCTAATTTTAGCATAATGTTTTGATAATACTGCTCTTGAACGGATGGATGATATGAATGATTTAATTCATTAAAACCAATTAATATACTAAATAGCAAAATAATAATAAATCCATGATTTGTAATAAGGGTTTTATACATTTCGTGTCTAAATAGATTTGAGTGTGGTTTAAATTTTAAACCTATCATTCGTGATTTTTTTTGCTTTAATTGTAAGTTCTTTCCTTTTAAGAAAAATCTATAACATAAAACCATTCCTATGAGCATTAATGCAACTATCATAATCCATGACAAAACAATACGAGAAATTGGATAGCCAAAAAAGTTTAAATTCAAATATGTACCATACAGACTCTCTGTTCTAAATAATCCAAATAAGTTCAAGTGTTTTAATATTTCAAATTTAGAAACATTTGGAATAATTGTATATAAAATCCAACTTACCACTAATGATATTATTCCATATAGATATGGCAATAACATACTATCGGAAAGTATACAAAATGCTGTTATAACACTACAAAATCCAAAGAGAATAAGACTTTTTGTTATAATAGAAATAAGTACATATCCCAAAATACTAATAGATAAATTACTTCCAATATATGGGCTAATTGATTGAAGTTTTATACTAATATCACTAAAACCTGTAGATATTCCAAAGAACATATAATTTGATAAGAAGAATATAACTTCAAACAAAATACAACTAATAAAAAGTGCAATTAGTTTAGTAATTATACTATGGCTTATTCCATATTTAGTAGTACGAGTTATATAGAAAAGTCCTTTTTCCTTTTCTTCTGTTATTAAACTTCCTATAAATAAAAATGCTAGTAATATTACAAAAATATCAGTCCATATATTTTCCATTGTAGATGTAATCGTTTTAGAGGGAATATAGCATATTCCTTTATTGTCAAGTTTTTCATAGTCTGTTGTACTCTTTTTTATGTTACGAGAAGAAAAATCGTTTTCGTTTCCGTTTTGATTTTTAAATACAGAAATTCCATTAAGTGCATTTTCTTTTTCTCTTATTTCTTTTAAATATAAATCGTAGTTTGAAACTTTTGTATATTCATCATATACTTCATCTATAAATTTTTGTTCTTTTTCAAACGAATTTGTAAAATGTAGATAGTTTCCTGACTTATATAAATCATAATAAGTTTCAAAAAGTTTTGGTTGCTCTTGCATTTCTTGTTTTGCAAATTCTGCTCCCATTTCAGTATTTTGCATTGAAATAATATTCATAACAAAAGAAACACCATCAATATCTTTTTTTAATTTCTCGATATATTCACCTTTTTGAGATTCATCCATATTTGCTATCTCTTCTGCAAATTTTTTATAGGATGAAAGAGCTATTCTATCCTCATTTTCAAGATTTGTATACCAAAGGAAAAATATATTTATCATAAGCAATAAACAAATACTAAAAATAAAACTTCGCTTGCACCATATTTTTTTTAGTTCAAAATAGATAAGCCTAAACATAAATTATTCCTCCCCAAATATTTTCATATATACATCTTCTAAATTAGTAGCATTATATTTATCACAAAGTCCATTTACATTTGCATAATCAATTATTTTTCCAGTTTTAATTAATATTATTTTTTTAACAATAGATTCAATATCTGAAACAACATGAGTTGATACTAGAATAATTTTATCTTTTGAAAGTTCTGCTATTCTTTCTCTTATTCTTACTCTTTCTTTCGGATCAAGTCCTGCTGTAGGCTCATCTAATATAACTAATTTAGGATTTCCAATAATTGCTTGTGCTATTAAAATTCTTTGTTTCATTCCACCTGAATATGTTCCAATTTTTTGATTTGATTTTTCTACCATATTTACATATAGTAAGACTCTGTTTATTTCATCTTCCATACTACTTTTTGGGATTCCTTTTAAAGTTGCCATATACGAAAGGAATCTTCTTCCTGAAAAAGTTTCGTACATTCCCTGCTGTTGTGGAGCATACCCTAGCAAACTTCTATAATTACTTCCTAGTTCTTTAACTTCCTTTCCTTCCCATTTTATATTCCCCTCTGTAGGTTCAAGATTTCCAGTTATGATATTCATTAATGTTGATTTTCCTGCACCATTTGGACCAAGAAGTCCATAAATTCCATTGTCTAGTTTTAAAGAAACATCATTTAAAGCAATTTTCTCTTTATATTTTTTAGAAATATTACAAAGTTCAAGCATTATCTTCCCCCCTTATTAATTACGTCAATAATATTATTAATCATTTTAATTTCCGTAAAATTACTTTTTCCTTTATATAAATCTTCTTTGCTAATTAAACCACAATATTCTTTTTTAGTTTCATAAGAACCATCTTGATGATAATTTACATCTGAATCATAAACAACCAAAACTTGTGTTTTACTTTCTGCAATAATATCTAAAGTTGTTCCTACTGTTTTGTTTACAAGTTTTGAATGAGAAATTTTACTTGTGTTTTTATCAACAAAGTAAAGAGTTTTGTCATCAAAACTATACTCATAGCACATTATTTTATCTCCAATAATTCCATAAATACCATTTTGAGATAATTTTACAAAAGAATTTTTTTCTCCTGTTTTTAAATCAATTTTTATAATTTCACCATCTCCCTCTTTAGAAAAATATAAGTATTTTTCATCTGTTATATAACTGCGAGAATGTGCTGCGAATATACGATAGATTTCTTTACTTTCTCTATTTTCTACATTAAGAGTTTTAAATACATCATAAGAATTTTTATATACTTCATTATTTTCACTATGCTTTTCTTCATCTGAAACCTTTTTTCCAAAATCTATTCCATGTAAAATTAGATTTTTATCACTACATCCAATAACATCCCATTCAACATTATCATTAAAGTCCATAGAAAAAACTTTCTTTTCCTTTTTTGTTTTTATATCTAAATAAACTAAATTTTTCTCTGATGATGTTTGATAAGAATTACCATTAATGCTTTTTGCTGATACTTTTTTAGTAACAAAATAAAGCCCATTCTCATCTCCAACTACAAAATCTTCTACAGTAAGATTACTGTCAAATGTATAAATCTTTTCTCTATTTGTTCCATCCAAGTTTAAACAATATAATATGCTAGTGCTTCCTTCTACTTCAGAACTTGTACTTATTCCTAGAGCTACGACTCCATCTTGATCTTGCTGTTTACTTAAAATAAACATCTTATTATTCCATATAAAAAGTATAGATGAATCAGATGGAACTTCATTTTCTAAAAATACAGATGAACAACTTTCTGTGTAATGATTACAACCAGAATTACTACATAAATAAATTTCTTGATGAGTAGCAAAGTCAATATACATCAAATGAGATATTCTTTTACCATTTAATAATTTTTCTGTATCACTTTGAAAATAATAATACCCATCATCTGTATTTGAAGTATTAGAAATTAAAGATAATTTACCTTTCATTTCTATTTCATCTGTTCCTTTTCCTGTTACCCAATCAAAACCTTTTGATACAATGTCATCATTTGTTAATCCTGTGTTTTTTAATAATTTTCCACCAAATATTAATACCAAACCTATTCCAATGATTATCAATAAAATAATTAATTTTTTCATAAAAAAACCTCCTTAACAATTTCTAAGTGACAAAGTCACTAAGAAATTATAACACTCGCCATAATTATCTAGTATGGAGCTTTTCATTGCTTTTGCAATGAAAATTCCTACTATATGAAAAATGACCTCCTTATATTGCCATAAATGGCTTATAAGGAAATCATATATAATAAAAGTCAAAAATCGGTCAAATTTCTATAAAAATTTTTACTTTTGCTCCACCAGATATATCATTAGATAATTCTAGCTTTCCTCCATGCTTTTTACAAAGAATACGACTAATTATTAATCCTAATCCACAATGTTCACCCTCACTTGCAGTAGGTATAATTAAATTGTTTCTTTCTTTTAAAACATCTTCTGAAAAACCTATACCATCATCTACAATAGAGATTATTAAATAATTTTCTTGTATATTAAATGATAAATTAATTTTTTCTTTGGAATACCTAAGAGCATTATTAACTATGTTCTCTAAAATTCTATAAATAATATAAGAATCTATCTTTATCTTTTCTTTAAATAACTTCTCTGCCTCTAAATCCAATTCTATTCCTTTAGACTTTGTCATTTGTTTTAGATCTGATTTTACATCTTCAATGAATTTTCGAGTAGAGATTTCTTTACGATTTACTTCTATATCCTCTAAAGCATTAATCGTACGAATAGACTCTGTGTATCTTTCTAGTCTTTTAGCTGTTTTATTTATATTTGAAGTAATTTCTAAAATTTTTTCTTTACTTAAATTATCATTTTGTAAATTTGTTTGTAAATATTCTGTATATCCTTCTATAATTGATATTGGATTTCTTAAATCATGAGCTACTGATGCTTGCACTAATCTTCTTTCTTCAATCATTTTCCATAATTCTTTGTAGGTCTTTTCTAATGTTTGTCGCATTTCTTCAAAAGTACAACATAGTCTTCCCATTTCATCATTAGAATTATAATACAATTCAAAATCAAGATTCTTATTTGATATTTGTTCCATTGAATTTTCAAGGAGTTTTAATGGTTTATTTAATTTCTTACGATAAAAAATAAATCCACAAATTAAAATTCCAACTATAGAAAATATCATTGGCATTGCTATCATTGATATTCCACATATTTGATATGCAATTTTTCTTTTTGGAGTTAGCATATCAAAATTATTTTCAATTTTTTCAATACTTGTTTTTATATCAGATAGTTCAGAGTTATTTATCGAACCACCTTCTTCTACTGTCACTAAGGGAATATTATACATTTCTTGTCCTAATTCTGTACTAAATTCAAGTTCTTCCGTTCTTCCATCACTATATGTTATATTTAATGTTACCCAAATCGTATTAGAGTCTGGCAATAAATACTCTCGAAATTTTTGACCCCCCCATATACTTAATAAGGATAAACATATAACAATGAAAAATGTAATTAAAACAATTAATACAAAATAATTTTGTAATGAACTGCATTTCCTTTTTAATTTTTCCATCTATAACCTACTCCCCAAATAGTTTCAATATAATCGTTTCCTGTTATTTCTTGAAATTTATTACGAATTTTTCTTATGTGCTCTTTTACAACATTACTATCTCCTTCTGCATCATATCCCCATACTGTTTCATAAATTTTTTCTTTATCAAAAACTTGTCCTTTATTTGTAATTAAATATTCTATTAAATCAAACTCTTTTTTTGAAAAGGGTATTTCTTTATCGCCATAAGATATTGTTTGTTTCGATAAATTAACGATTAGTCCATCAGGAGTTGTAAAAATGGAAAAAGTATTTTTATTTCTCTCATCTCGGCGTAAATGTGCTTCAATACGAGCTGTTAATTCTTTAAGGCTAAAAGGTTTAGTAATATAGTCATCTCCACCATACTGAAATCCATTTATCTTATCTTGCTCTGTAATACGAGCTGTCAAAAAAATAATAGGACAAGATATATGATTTCGTATATTACGGCATAACTCTAATCCATTTGTTCCAGGCATATTAATATCAAGTATGATGAGGTTTGGCTGATGTCTTAATTCTTCCATAGCCTCATTTACATTATTTGCTATAAGAGTGTTATAGCCACAGTTTTGCAGATGTGAGGATATTAGATCTGTTATCATTTCTTCATCATCTACAATTAAAATTTTATATTTCATATCCATGACCCCTATTATATTTTAATTTATAATTGTCAATTTTTTGTCAAATTATCGAAAATATACTAAGCATATCTTTTTACCTTTCAAATTTGTGTTTATACCCATATAATCATTATTAGTAAAACAATTCCCATAACAATGAATGAATATCCCATAATCTTACTCATTTTTCTAAATGACTTCTCACTTTTAGGCATTGGATGAAATGTTGTCTTGCTCATCTCATA
>JAAWHY010000046.1 GCA_022795675.1 Clostridia bacterium | reverse complement strand
TTAAAAGGAATGAGTCCTGTAAATTACAGAATCCATTCCTTTAAAGTAGCCTAATATAAACTTAATCAAAAGTGTCTAACTTTTTGGGTTCAGTTCATTTTGGTGGATATTTTTTATTTATAATACTCTATTCCTGATTCAAATATCTTTTGGTCTTTGTTTCCTGGTACATTTTGCAAAATTCCATTTGTGTAGCATCTTTCTGAGTGTCCCATCTTTCCTAATATTCTTCCGTCTTTACTTGTTATTCCTTCTACTGCATATACTGAGCCATTAGGGTTGTATTTTATATCATATGTTGCATTTCCTTTTTCATCTACATATTGTGTAGCTATTTGACCGTTTTCTATTAATTCCTTCATGACTTTTTCACTTGCTACAAATCTTCCTTCTCCATGTGATATTGGAATTACAAATTCTTCTCCTAATTGTACCTTATTAAACCATGGTGATAGTTTTGATACAACTTTTGTTGTCACAAGTTTTGATTGATGTCTTGCTATTTTATTGAAGGTTAGTGTTGGCATTGTATCGTCCATTTCTATTATGTCTCCATAAGGGAGTAATCCTAATTTTATTAATGCTTGGAATCCATTACATATTCCTAACATTAGTCCATCTTGTTCATATAAGTGTTTATGTATTAATTCACTTAAGATTGGATTTCTAAATACTGATGCGATGAATTTTCCTGAACCATCTGGCTCATCTCCTGCACTAAATCCACCTGGTATCATTATTATTTGTGACTCTTTTATTTGTTTTGCATATTCTTCTATTGATTCTTTTATATCATTTGGTTTTGTGTTTCTAAATACTACTACATTAGCTGTTCCACCTACATCTTCAAAGGCTTTTTGTACATCATATTCACAGTTTGTTCCTGGGAATACTGGTATAAATACTTTTGGTTTTGCGATTTTATTTTTTGCTATTAATATTGTTTTTTTGTCTGATAAGATGTTTATGTCTTTTTCTTGTTTTATTTCTTCTGCTTTTGTTGGGAATACTTTTTCTAATGGTTCTTCCCATAGTCTTATTAATTCATCTATATTAAATTCTATATCTGAATTTACTTTGATATTTGAATTGTCTGTTGTTTTTCCTAGTTCTATAAATTTACTGTTTTCAAAATCTTGACTTAATTCTATTATAAATGCTCCATATAAAGGCTTGAATAGTTCTTTATCACTTGCAAATTCAAATCCTATTTTATTTCCTATACTCATTTTTGTTATTGCATCTGCTATTCCACCATTTCTTACTGTTCTTATTGATGATATTTTTCCTTGTTTTATTAAATCATGTATTAATTCATAGTTTTCTTTTAAGTCTTCAAAGTCTGGTAAATAGTCTTTATCAATTTTTGTTTTTAATAATACTACCTTAGAGCTTGATTTTTTAAATGCACTTGATATTACTTTTTTAGTGTCTACTGTTCCTACACAGAAGGAAACGAGTGTTGGTGGTACATCTAGTTCATTATAGCTTCCTGACATACTGTCTTTTCCACCTATTGCTGCTATTTGTAGTTTTTCTTGTACTAGATATGCTCCTAGTAATGCTGATAATGGTTTTCCCCATCTTTTTTCATCATTTCCTAGTTTTTCAAAGTATTCTTGTAATGTTAACCAAGCATTTTTGTAATCTCCACCTAATGCTACATATTTTGATACTGATTCTATTATCGCCCAAACAGAACCATGGAAAGGACTCCATATTGCTATATCTGGATTATATCCATAAGTCATTATTGTTCCTGTATCTGTATATCCATTTAAGGTTGGTATTCTCGCTACCATTCCTTCTTCTGGTGTTAATTGTTCTTTTCCTCCAAATGGCATTAGTACAGTTCCTGATCCTATTGTACTATCAAATCTTTCTACTAATCCTTTTTGTGAACAACAATTTAAGTCTGTAATTGTTTTTATCCAATCGTTTTTTATGTCTTTTGATTCTTCCTTTTCAAAGTAAGATTTTGAGTAATCTGGTGATACTATTGTTGCATTTGTACTACGTTTTGCTCCATTTGTATTTAAGAATTCTCGACTTACATTTATTATAGTTTTTCCTCTCCAATACATTTTTACTCTTAGTTCTTCTACTACATCGGCAACTATTGTTGCTTCTAAGTTTTCTTTTTCTGCAAGTTTAACGAATTTTTCTGCATTTTCCCCTGAAACTACTACTGCCATTCTTTCTTGTGATTCTGAAATTGCAAGTTCTGTTCCATCTAATCCTTCATACTTTTTTGGTACTTTATCAAGGTTTACTACTAATCCATCTGCTAGTTCTCCTACTGCTACTGAAACTCCTCCTGCTCCAAAGTCATTACATCTTTTTATTAATTTTGTAACTTCTGGATTTCTGAATAATCTTTGAATTTTTCTTTCTTCTGGTGCATTTCCTTTTTGTACTTCTGCACCACAGGTTGTAAGTGAATTGCTATTTTGTGCTTTTGAAGAACCTGTTGCTCCTCCACACCCATCTCTTCCTGTTTTTCCACCTAATAAAATTACTTTATCTCCTGGTATTGGACTTGTTCTTACTACATTTTCAGCAGGTGCTGCTGCAATTAGCGCTCCAATCTCTAATCTTTTGGCTACATATTTTTCATTATAGATTTCATAAACTCCACCTGTGGCAAGCCCTATTTGGTTACCATATGAACTGTATCCACGTGCCGCTTCATTTGTTAATTTCTTTTGTGGTAATTTATTTGGTAGTGTTTCTTCTACTGATTTTCTTGGGTCTCCACATCCTGTTACTCTCATTGCTTGATATACATAGGTTCTTCCTGATAATGGATCACGAATTGCTCCTCCTAAACAGGTTGCAGCTCCACCAAATGGTTCAATTTCTGTTGGATGATTATGTGTTTCGTTTTTGAACATTATTAGATATTCTTCTGGTTTTCCATCTACTAATATATTTGCTTTTATACTACATGCGTTTATTTCTTCTGATTCGTCTAAGTTTTTCAATATTCCATTTTTCTTTAATTCCTTTACAGCTACTGTTGCAACATCCATTAGGCATATATCTTTTGCTTTTTTGTTTTCATATACATAGTCTCTAGTTTTTAAATAATCTTCATATATTTTTTGTAATAAGTCCCATTTTATATCTATAACTTCCAACTGAGTTAAGAAGGTTGTATGTCTACAATGGTCTGACCAATATGTATCTATCATTTTCATTTCAGTAATGGTTGGATCTCTTTTTTCTTCTTCTTTGAAATATTTTTGGCAGAATTTTAAATCAGCTATATCCATTGCAAATCCATATTTTTCATAGAATTCTTTTACATTTTCATCTGTCATAGAAATAAAGCCTTCTACAACTTGCACATCTTCTGGAATAATTGTTTCATCTTCTAATTTTTCAAATTTTTCTAAAGTAGCTTCTCTTGAGTCAACAGAATTTATTAAGTATGATTTGACTTTGTTTAATTCCTCATCTGAGATTTCTCCGGATAATATATATACTTTTGCAGTTCTAGCTATTGGTTTTATACCTCCACCAGCAATTATTTGTAAACATTCTACTAATGAATTTGCCGTTTGGTCAAATTGTCCAGGTAAAAATTCTATGGCGAAAATTTTGTCTTGTTTCTTAAAGTCATAATTATCTTCAAAGCATATATCTACTTGTGGTTCTGAAAATACTGTGTTTTTTGCTTTTTCAAATACTTCTTCTGTTAATCCCTCTACATCATATCTATTAAGTATTATTACATTTTGTAGTCTTTCTAATTGTAAACTTTCTCTTAAATCTGCTAAAACTCCTTTTGCTTCAATGTCAAATCCTTCTTTTTTTTGAACATAAATTCTTTTGACCATGTTCTACCATTCCCTTCTTTATTTTATTACAATGCATGTTATATAAATATTAAATTGGAAAAGAATTGTTCTAGGGCTAGGCGTTCAAAAAAGAAATACCAGAGGCGTACTATTTGTACGTCGAGGATTTTCTTTTGCAGAACAACAACGCCATAGGGCAATTATTTTTCAATTTTATGGTATATCTTTTTACCCTTTTTAATAATTACATACCCATTTTCAAAATCGCTATCTGATAATTTAAAATTTATGTCATCGATTTTTTGATCGTTTAATGTGACTCCTCCTTGTGAAATCAATGTTCTTGCTTGTCCTTTAGATGGTGCAATTCCTGTTAATACAAGAGCATCAACTATTGATATATTAGTATCATCAATTTTTGTAGTAGGCATATTTTCTGCATTTCCATTTCCTGCAAATAATGCATTTGCTGATTCTTCTGCTTTTTTTGCTTCAGATTCACCATGTATCAATTTTGTAATTTCAAAAGCAGCAATTTTTTTAGCTTCGTTTATTTTTTCTCCTTCTAATGATGATAGTCTATCTATTTCCTCCATTGGTAAAAATGTTAGTAAGCATAGTATTTTTCTAACATCTGTATCTGCTACATTTCTCCAATATTGATAAAATTCATAAGGAGATGTTTTCTCAGGATTTAACCAAAGTGCACCTTTAGCTGTTTTCCCCATTTTTTTACCTTCTGAATTTGTTAACAGTTTGAAGGTTAGTCCATAAGAGTCCTCTGTTCCTATTTTTCTTATTAGTTCTACTCCACCAATGATATTTGACCATTGATCATTTCCACCTATTTGCATTTTACAATTATATTTATCATGTAAATATAAAAAGTCATAGCTTTGAAGTAGTAAGTATCCCATTTCAAAAAATGTTAAACCTGTTTCTAGTCTATTTTTATAACATTCTTGTGATATCATTTTTGCGACTGTGAACTTACTTCCAATTTCTTTCATAAAGTCTATATAATTTAAGTCTAAAAGCCAGTCTTTATTGTTTACTATTATTGCTGCATTTTCTCCCTCAAATGATACAAACCTTTCTGCTTGTTTTTTTATTGCTTCAACATTTGCATCTAATTGTTCTCTTGTAAGCATTTGCCTCATATCTGTTCTTCCTGATGGATCTCCTATTTCTGCTGTTCCTCCCCCCATCAAAATTATTGGTCTATGCCCTGCTTTTTGTAATATTGATGCTACCATTAATGCAACAAAGTGTCCAATATGCATACTATTGGCTGTTGGATCAATTCCTATATAAAAGCTCACACTTTCTCTTTCAAATAATTCTCTCATTTCTTTTTCATGTGTTAATTGTTCTATGTATCCTCTTTGTCCTAATATATCAAATATATTCTGCATTTATCTCCCCCCATTAATCTTACCGTTTTTTAATATGCATATTATATCATAAATTGCTTTTTATGTATATAATTTGTAGAAAATTTTTAGCTTTCCTCCACATATTCCACATCTATATTTTCTTGTTAAATTCTTCATTAGTCTTTGCCTATAAATTGTTTGATTACATTTTTCACATATTATTTTATATTTAAAGTTTACATTTTCTGTATATTCCATATTACTTTTTTCATAGTCTTGTTTTTTGTTACCAACTCTAGAAATGTCATAACCTAGTCTTTCATTTATGTAGTTTGCATATTTTTTAAACTCATTTTTATGATTATTGCAATAAGGAAGACAATGTATAATCTCATGGATTATAGTGTTTTTTATTATACTTTCATCTAACATCATGACCCATTTACTTATCTCTATCGTATGTTTATTGTATTTTGCATATCTCAAATATCTTTTATTCCCTATTTTTTCATAATATTTTGTATTTTTGTCTGGAGCTTCTTGTTTACAACACCCATATCTTTTATTGTTTCTTTTCGATATTTGTATTTCTATCGTTCTTATGTCTATATGTATCCCTATGCTTTTTAGTTCTTCTATGCATTCTTTATATAATTTATTTAGTTTTTCTTCCATTTTCTCTCCTTTGGAGTTATATATTGTATCAAATTTTATATCTTTATTTGTGGTCTACTTAAATTTCCAACCGTTATAAAATTATCACGCTTAAAAAAGTCTGACGATACCTTGTGTCTGCCCTTGCTTTGGGACTGTCACTTTTTCCATAAGTATACTTAATTCATCTTTAAATATAAAGTTATTGCTTCTTTTATTAATTCATTAATTGAAATATTTTTTTCTATTGATTTGATTTTTGCTTTGTTGTGAAGGTCTACCCCTAATCTAACATTTAATGAACCTTTACATTGTTTTTCTGGGTCTGTATTAGTTTGTTTACATACCTTCAAATAATCATCAATAGCATCTTTAAAATCCTTTTTTAATTCTTTTACGGTTGTTCCTTCAAATGATATTAACGAATTCTTTAATCCTTCTATTTTTCCACAAAAGCACTCATCTTTATCACTATATTTTATTTCTGCCCAATATCCTTTATATTTCATTATATTATCCATTATATTAACCTCCATTTATCTTTCTATGTCTTTTTCTATTTTACTCATATTATTATATCACTCCTTTTATGTTTATGCAACTATTTTTAGTCGCTATTTCGCAAATGTTTCTTCATTTTAATGTTTCCTTTATTGTTTACAATTACGCTAATTTCTCCATTTTCATCTGTTCTATAAATTTTTGCTACGATTTTCCTTTAGTTTATATTTATTTTGTAACAAACATCATCTATTTTAAGACCTTTTTCTTTAATTTCTCCTTTTATTCCTTTTTTAGTGTTTTTTTGATAAATAATTGTATATTCTATTTTTTCTTTATTTTCGTTAAACCAATTTATTATTTGCTCTACTGCATTTGACTTATAGTACACTTGCCAAAAATCATTGCCTTTGCTTACATCTGTTACTACCGCTATAAATTCATCCTCATAATAATGTTTATAAGAACTCTTGTAACCTAATTTCCTCGCTATTGCTCCTATTAAGTTAGAATGTGGCAATCCACTTTCTGAATATAATTGTAATTGCTCTGCAATATCTGAAGCTAAGCAATAATCTTTCTTAATTTTAACATCTATTTGAGATTGTATTTTTTCAATTTCTTTTAAATTACTTTCAGATAACAATTTTACATTTTGAATTTCTTTTTCATTTGCTTCAATTTGGTCAATTGCTAATCTCATAAAATCAAATATATTTTTAGGTGTCTCTACTATTGTTCTATATCTTTTTTCAACTTCAATAAAATATCGTCTTATCTTTCTTCCTATTTCACTATTTTCAACTATTGCTAGCTCTTTTGCTGTATCTATTGTTAAATAATATTCTATTATTGTTTTATTTCCAAATCCCTTTTCATCCCCTTTAACAAATTTGTTAAAGCGGATAAAATCTTCATTCTCTATAAATTTGAACTGCTCTATTCTCTGTTTTATCCAATTTGCAAATTGTCTTTTGTTTTCTAATCTTTCATGCAATTCTCTCGCATTTATTAATTTTTCTTTTTTTTCACTTTCATAAATTGGTAATAACTCATTTTCTACTATTTTATAATTCATATCAAAATCTCCTTTTTTATTATTTTTCTACAAAATTGTTTATTGTATTTTAACATTCGCCAATTTGGGCGAGTATTAGTTTAACATTTTATCTATCCATATTTTTCCTTTTTCATTAACTCGTATCATAATTTCTCCATTTTCATCTGTTCTATAAATTTTTGCTCCGCTTTTCTTTTATTCTATCTAAAACTTCTTTGTTTGGATGTCCAAATTTATTGTTTTTTCCTACTCCTATTAGTGCAATTTCTGGCTTTACCGCTTCTATAAATTCCTCTATGGTTGATGTTTTTGACCCATGATGTGCTACTTTTAATATTGTAGATTTTAGTTCTTTTTTTGCAATTTTTACTATTCTTTGTTCTGCTTTGCTTTCTATATCTCCTGTAAATAACATGGTGAATTTATTGTATTTTAATTTTGCTACTATTGAGTTACTGTTTATATCATCAAAATATAATTTACCTTCTGGATAAAGTATTTTGATATCCACATTGTTATCCACATTTATAACATCTCCTCTTTTTATTACCATAATATTTATCTTTTTATTAACTACTATTTCCATTATCTTTTCATAATTATATACTCTCTCTGCTTGCTTGGAGATTATAATATTTTTTACTTTTATTGAATTTAATATTTCTAGTAAACCTTGACAATGGTCAGCATCAAAGTGTGAAATCATAATGTAATCTAATTTTTTTATTCTTCTATTTAATAGATATGGAAGCAGAGTATCTTCTCCTACATCAAAATCTCCAGATGAGTTCATTGTTCCTCCTCCATCTATTAATATTCTTTTATTGTTTGGCGTTATAATTAAACTTGAGTCTCCTTGTCCTACATCAATAAAGTATATTTGTAAATTACTTGGTATTTGGATATAGTTATTAAAGATTAGAGTTATTATTAGTAGTATTATTAATAATCGCATATTATTGAAAGACCTTGAGTCTACCCTTGTTTTTGAACCCTCCTTTTTTGTACTTTTACACAGAATTATTATGTAGTATAGAATTATTGATATTTTACTTGGTGTTGTTATATATATTTTTGATATGGGTATTTCTCCAAAGAATTTGGCAATCAGATTTAAAATTTTTAATGCAATATTAAGAAAAATTGCTATGAATCCTGATATTTTTAATGATATTAAAGATGAAAATGCACAAATGAAACCTAAAATTATAATTATTCCTATTATATAACTTACTAGAATATTAGCAAATAAAAAGGTTAAAGATATTGTATGAAAGTTTAATATCATTACTGGAATTATCATTGTTTGTGCTGATAGAATTACTGATATTGCTTCTGCTTTAATGGGTACAGTTCTTAGCACCCCTAAGCATTTATTTTTGCTGATATTTTTTAATATTCTTGTATAAGATTTGTTTAAAGCTAAAATTCCAATTACTCCTCCATAAGATAGTTGGAAACTAATGCTTTTTATGCTATAAGGATTATATATTAATATTATTAGCATTGATAGGCAAACACTATTGATTATGTCTTTTCTTCTATAAAAAAAGCTAGCTCCTAATGTTATTATTCCCATTATTCCTGCTCTTGCGACTGAAATGGATCTTGTTGTTAGTAGTATAAAAAATAATATTCCTAATATTTTTAATATTACTTTTTTTCTATAGCTTATATTAACTTTATCTAGTAAATATGTAATACCCAAGATGATATATGACATGTGTGCACCAGATATTACTAATATATGGTAAATACCACTGTTTCTAAAACTTTCTTTTGTCTGTTCATTTATGTATTGATTATCTCCAAGTAATATGCTACTTAATATACTTGCTTCTTTTTCTTTAAATAGTTTTTTGATGTTTGCATTAAGATTGTCACTTATTTTATGTGTAGATAATTCTATGATGTTTATATTTTCTTTTTTTATAAGTTCCATTTCACTTCCAGAATAACTTATTGTTCCATATATTTTTAAAGTTTTTAGGTATTCAGAGTAATCGAATCCTCTATAATTTCTTTGTCTTTCTGGTTGATTGTAATTTCCCTTGAATTTTATTTTGTCTCCATATCTTAATTTTATTTTTTCTTTATTGCTAATTTTTAATATTAGTTTCAAGTTTTTATATCTGGTTTTGCCATTTACATTTTCAATTTTTATTGTGTAAGTACTTTTATATTCTCCTTTTTGTTCATTACTAATTATTGTCCCTAGATAAGTTTGTTCTTCTTTATTCATATTATAAATGTTTTCATATTTGTTGTTTAGATATATGGTCACATTATTCGAAATTAAAATTGATACTATTAACAGGATCATTGCCTTTATATTAATATCTCTAATATTTTTTATTGTAAGGATAGTATGCACTCTACTTTTTATAATTAAATTTATTATAGTTAAAATAATAATAAAAGGAACTATACTTACTTTTAAGTATAGCTCCCAAATTATTCCTATTATATAACCTATTAGCGCAATTAATATTGGTCTTTTCATTTTTCATCCACCCTATATTTATTGCCCCCTAATTTACTATCCTTCTTGCACAAACATTCTTTCTAGTAAAATTTACTTCGTAAATTTTTCACGATATTTCTATTCTTGTACATTCCTAGTAAATTAG
>JAAWHY010000045.1 GCA_022795675.1 Clostridia bacterium | reverse complement strand
AATAATTTAAAATTTCTTTTTTCTTTTATTTTTAGCTTTTTATATATAAATAATATACTAATAACTATTAAATAAACTAGGGCTATACTTATGTTAAAGTATAGCCCCACTATTATACCTATAATATATCCTAATAATATTATTAAAATTGGTCTTTTCAAATATGCACCTTCTGTTATTTATTATTTTTATGTTTTAAAAAATTCTTCTTGCTCCTCTATAATTTGATTTATAGTAACTACTTGAAATTGAGTCAATTCTTACACCTTTACTTGGATTAGCTGCGTGAATAAATTGATTTCCCCCTATATAAATTCCAACATGATTTATTGATGGTTTTCCAAACATAAGTAAGTCTCCAGGTTGTAAATCTGTAACAGCTGTACCATTACTATATTGTGCTGCTGCTGTTCTATTTAATGTTACACCAAAGTTCTTATATACATATTGAGTAAATCCTGAACAGTCAAATCCACTTGGTGATGTTCCAGCATATTTATATGCACACCCTAAAAATTGTTGTGCATACGCTGCAACTGCAAGCCCTTTTGATGATGGAGCACTTGATGCTGGTGTATTAACTGTATTATTAGTTGCTGGTGTGTTAGTTTTTGGCGTTGTTTCTCTTTCAGTTGTTGAACTTCTAGATGTTTCTTTTTTTGTTGAAGACAATAAGCTTTCAGATATATATCCTTTTATTCCATTCACTTCAACATACGCCCATCCATTTACAGTAGTTAGTACTGTTACTTCTGTATTTAATGCTAATTGTTTTACAGTTTGTGAAGTTTTACTTGCTTCTGCTCTTAAATTTATAGTTTGTGAATTAACATACATTTTTTTTGTTTTTTGTACTTGTTGAGTATTTTCTGGTTGTGTTAAATTTGTTGTAGTTTGTACTGTTGTTTGTTCTTCAGATGGTTGAATAGTAACTAAGTTGCCTTTTATTGTCCAACCTTCTTTTCCTTCTACTGTTTTTATTTTTGCCCAATCATTTAAAATTTCTATTACTTCTACTTGTGCATCTTTTATAACTTCATCTAATTCTATTGCACTTATTAATGGAATTGTTTTCAACCTTATATTTGCTAATATTTTATATTGTTTTCCTTGTTCAATTCCTTGTTCTTGGACTGGCTCTACATTTGTTTCCGTAGTTGTTTGAGGTACTACATTTTCTGTAGATTGAGTTGTTTGTTCATTATTTTCATTTATGTTTGATTCTAGTTCTTCTTTTTTATTTGATGTTTCAACTAAATCTGTCCTAAGATAGCCTGTTATTTGTTTATATTCTACTTTATACCATCCATCTTTTTCTTCTAATATTTTAACTTCTTCTCCATTTGATATTAATTCTAGGATTTTAGCTTCTGTATTCGGTTGTTCTCTTAATTTTGCTGTATCTACACTAATTTTTCCATTATTTGTTGCAAAACAAATATTAATAAAAAACATACTTGCTAAAATTATTATTGCTATAACAAAAATTATGTTTTTTAAACTCATTCTTGCTTTCATTTTTCTCTCCTCTTTTTATTATATTTCATTTATTACACTTTTGTTATTTCATAAGTATATATTATTTCCTTAAATTTGTCAAGCCCTAGCTGTTTACCCAAAAAATAGATGGATTTTTTCCATCTATTTTTCTTTAGTAAATTAAATATTTTTATCTATTTCTGGTAATATTTGTTTTTTTCTAGAAACTACACCTTCTAAAAATGTTCTGTTGTTTTGGAGTTTTTTTCCAAATGCTTTTTGTATTATTTCATTAGCATTATTTCCAATAACTATAATTTCAGAATTGCTATTTAAAATATCTGTAATTGCAAATACAAATAAACTTATTTCTTTTGTTTCCATTTCTTTTTTTATTGTTTGTTCTAATTTTTCTTGTCTTTTTAAAATATCTTCTATGCTTACTGTATTTACTTGTGCAATTACATTTCTTTTACCATTTTTTTCAAAAAGCTTAGCATCTAATTTTATTAATTCTTCTTCTGAAAAATCATCTAAGTCTGTTCCTGCTTTTAACATTTCTAATCCATATTCTTGAATATTTATATTAGCAATTTTTCCTAATTCTTCTAATGCTTTTTTATCATATTCAGTTGTTGTTGGAGATTTTAATAATAATGTATCTGAAACTATGGCACTTGCCATTAATATTGCTTCTGTTCTATCTATTTCTATCCCATCTTGGATAAATTCTTTATATAAAATTGTTGATGTACATCCATAAGGTTTTGCTGTATAATATAAAGGTTCTTCTGTTTGTATATTTGCAATTCTATGATGGTCTACAACTTCTATTATTTTAGCTTTTTCAATTCCTTCAATACTTTGATTAAATTCATTATGATCAACTAATATAACTTTTTGTCCTTCTTCTATTTTCTCTATAAATTCAGGTTGTTCAATTCCTAAATTACTTAAGACATATTGTGTTTCTTTATTTATATTTCCTAATCTTACTGCTTTTGAGTTTTTATATCCATTTTTATTATTTAGTATTTGTTTTACTAAACTTGAGCAAATTGAATCTGTATCTGGATTTTTATGTCCAAAAATCAATATTTTTTCTTCCATAGAATTTCTCCTTTTTTACAAATTTTTTTTATTATATTTATGTTTTTCTATTTTGTCAAGTTTGTTCATTTGCTATTTCTTCCAATTCCTCTTTTGTAAAATGATACTTCTTATTACAAAAATGACAAGTAAGTTCAGCTTTTCCATCTTCTTCAATCATACTTTTTAATTCAATTTTATCTAATGTTGCCAGTGCCTCTGCCATATACTCCTTAGAACAATCACACTCATATATAGGAGTTATATTTTCTTCTATTAATTTAATATTTTCATCCCCAGTAATCTTTTTTGCAATTTCTTGTAAACTTAAGTTATTATCTAGCATTTTTGATATTGCTCCAGCTTTAAATATTGCTTGCTCTACTTGTGAAATTTCTTCATTTGTTGCATCTGGCATTGGTGTAATAATATATCCCCCTGCTGATTTAACTCCGTCCTTATCTACTAATACTCCTAATGCAACTGCTGTATTTTTTTGTTCTGATTTTGCAAAATACTCTGCAAAATCTTCTGCTATTTCTCCTGATACTAATGGACATATACCAACATAAGGTTCTTTTAAACCAATATCTTTTATAACATTTATATATCCATTCCCAACAGCTTTACTAACATCTAATTTTCCATCTTCATTTAATGGTAAATCTACTACTGGATTAGCTACATATCCTTTTATTTTTGGAAAATTGTTAGCTGTTGCAACCATCATTTGTAATGCTCCATTTCCCTTTATTTGTACTGTTATCTTGTCCTTTTCATTTTTCATTTCATTTGCCATAATTGCAGTAGCTGTAATCATTCTTCCGAATGCTGCTGTTGCAACTGGACTTAAATCATGTGTGTCTTTTGCTTTTTGAACAAGTTCTGTTGAATCTATACATATTACTGATATTTTTCCTTCATAAGCTAGGAATTTCATTATTTTATCTTGCATTTTTTTCTCCTTTATTTAAACATTTTTAATAAATCTTAATTTTTCTTATATATATTTTTGTTCCATTGCTGTTAATGGATTTCCTACTCCTCCTAAATTTTATAATATCATTTTATCATAATATAATTATTTTTACAATTATATATTTCCACTAAGCATATTTTAATTTCTACTACATATAATATTTTAGTTTTTTAAAAAGGAGATTTAATTATGAATAATTATTACCCATTTATTCCTTATGTAGGTTATAAAGATGAAAATGTAAAAACGCCTCAGACCTTTCCACCTCAGCATCAAAACATACAACCAGGAATGGAATACGAAATGAATCCCTTACCTATTTTTGACAACCCTAACTATGTTGCAAGTGGAAAACTCCAAGATAAAGTTGTTATAATTTCGGGTGGAGACAGTGGAATCGGAAGAGCAATAAGTATTTTATTTGCAAAAGAAGGTGCAGACATTATAATAGCTTATTTTAATGAACATGAAGATGCAAATAAGACAAAACAGCTTGTTGAAAGTTATGGGAGAAGATGTTTATTACTACCTGGAGATTTACGTGATGAAAATTTTTCTTCTTATATTGTACAATCTACTATAAATATATTTGGAAAAATTGATGTGTTAATAAACAATTGCGGTGTTCAATTCCCTCAAAACAGTATTTTAGATATTTCTAGTCAACAACTAAGAGACACTTTTGAAACAAATATTTTTTCTTTCTTTTATTTAACAAAAGCTGTTCTTCCTTATTTAGAAGCTGATTCAAGTATTATAAACACAACATCAATTACAGCTTTTGATGGCAAAAAAAATTTAATTGATTATTCTGCTACTAAAGGTGCTATAACAGTTTTTACTAAGTCTCTTTCATTATCTTTAGCTGACCAAAAAATTCGAGTTAATGCTGTTGCTCCTGGTCCTATTTGGACACCACTTATTCCTTCTTCTTTTACTGCACAAGAAGTGGAAGTCTTTGGAGCAAATGTACCTTTGAAACGTGCTGGTCAACCTTTTGAGTTAGCACCTGCTTACTTATACTTAGCTTCTGATGATTCAAGATATGTAACTGGTCAAATTATCCATGTTAATGGAGGCAGTATAGTTTAAATATTTCACAGGTACAATCCTCCAATGGCACATTTTCAAAAAAAGAAGCTTTCGCTTCTTTTTTTATTCATGTATTTGAAACATATCTTTTCCTTCTCCACATACTGGGCAAACCCATTCTTCTGGCAAATCATCAAATTTTGTTCCTCTTTCTACTCCTGCCTTTTCATTTCCAAATTTAGGATTATAAATATATTTACATTGTGTACATTCATACTGTTCATTTCCTGTTCGCTCTACTCCAAAGTTATTATATCCCGTAGCTATTGCAACTATTACAATTAGCAAGAATGATAATGCTTTCCAAATTCCACTATCACATAATATTACTGCAAACATTCCAAATATTGCACTAATTCCATATAACACTAATACTGCTTGTTTTTGACTAAATCCCTTTGCTACTAATTTATGATGTAAATGTCCCTTATCTGCTTTAAATACTGCTTTTAGAGATTTTCCTTTTACTAATCTTCTAATAATTGCCCAAATTGTATCAAATATTGGTAATCCCAATACTATTAATGGTAATACAATTACAGCAGCTGTATATGTTTTTGCAGCTCCCAAAATCGATATAACTGATAGTGAGTAACCTAAAAAGTTTGAACCTGTATCACCTATAAATGTTTTTGCAGGTGTAAAATTGAAAGGTAAAAATCCTACTAATGCTCCTGCTAATGCTGTTATTAATACTATTGAAATTTTAGAAGAACCATTTAAAACAAATATTACTAATAATGATATTGCAGATATAACAGATATTCCCGATGATAAACCATCAAGTCCATCTATTAAATTAATTGCATTTGTTACTATTATAATCCATAAAATAGTTATCAAAATTGATGAAATTTCGTGCATTTGCGGAAAATTCAAAAACGGTAATGTTATCCCTTCAATCCTAATTCCTGAAGCAACAACAATTACTGCACTTAGTACTTGTCCAATCAATTTTGTAATTGGTTTTATTGTTTTTATATCATCTATTATGCAAAATGCTGATATTGTTAATATTCCCACTAAAAATCCTAATAGCTTTTTCCAATATTCTAGTACACCAAATAAATTAATTGAATTTTCAATACTCATAACAATTAACAAGTAAATTGTTGAAGTAAGAAATCCTAATATAACTGCTGGTCCCCCAAATTTTGGCATTGTTTTTCTATGTGCTCTTCTACTGTCTTTTTCTTCACTAACAGCACCTACCTTTTTAGCTATTTTTATTGTGTATGGTGTTGTAACAAATGTTGTAACGAACGCGAGTATAAATGCAATAGCCATATTCCCCCACATATATATTCCTCCATTTTTATTTCATGTTATTATTTTCTATTTCCTCTAACATTTTTAGTCTTTCTTGATATCTTTCACCTTTAAACTCTGTCGCTATCCAATTTCTAATAATACAAATAGCTTGATTTGTAGTTACATAATCTCCACCTAATGTTATTACATTTATATCATCATCAGATTTTGCATACTTTGCAGATTCTTCATTAAAAATTGTAGCTGCCCTAATTCCTTTAAATTTATTGGCTGTTACTGTCATTGCATATCCTGATCTACACAATAATATTCCACTATCACATTCTTTATTTTGAATTGCTTCTGCTACTTTTTTTGCATAAATTGGATAATCTGTCCTCTCTTCATTATAAGTTCCAAAATCTTTATATTCTATCTCTTTTTCATCAAAATATTTTTTAATTTCTTCTTTTAATTTATATCCACCATGGTCTGCTCCTATAGCTATCATTTGTATCACTCCTTATTTTTTTGTATAATATATCACAATTACTTTGATATTACAAGAAATTTGTAATAATTTTTAAAAGGGATTTTGGGTCCAGGACCCAAAATCCCTATATACTATTTAATAGCTTCTTCTGCATATTTATTATTTACAATTTCTTTAAATGGTGCTTTTTTAGTTAATTCGCCTGCTGAAGTCATAACTTCTTGTAGTTTATTAAAACTTTCTTCTTTCATTACTGGCGTTTCATTCCAAGCATCAATATCTTTATAACTTTGAATTGCTGTTGCAAGTAATTCTAAATCTGTGTCTGGGAAGAAATCTTTTATTACTTCTGCTATTTCTTTTGCAGTATGTTCTTTTACCCATTTTTGTCCTTTATAAATTGCATTTGTAAAGTTTTGTATTGTTTTTTCATTATTTTCAATGTAACTTTTTTTAGCAAAATATGCTGTGTATGGAATTTCTCCTGCTTCTTTTCCAACTGCTCCTACTATATATCCTTTTCCAATATTTTGAACATTAGATGCTGTTGGTTCAAATAATGTTACAAAATCTGCATCTCCTGATGTAAATGCTGTTGCCATTAAGTCAAATTTTATACTATCATCTAATACTAAATCTGTTTTTGGATTTAATCCTTTTTGTTTTATTACATATTCTAGTGTCATATATGGAACTCCACCTTTTCTTCCAGGTATTACTGTTGTTCCTTTTAATTGACTCCAATCAAAATTATCTATTTTTTCTTTTGATACTAAAAATGATCCATCTCTTTTTGTTAGTTGTGCAAATACTTCTGTGTGATCTTCTTTTCCTTCATTGTAAACATATATTGAAGCTTCAGGTCCTGCAAAACCTATTTCACTTTCACCTGATAATACTGATGTCATAACAGCATCTGCTCCTTGACCAGTTGTCAATTCTATTTCAATTCCATAATCCTTGAAGTACCCATTATTAATTGCTACATACTGTGGTGCATAAAACACAGAACGAGTTACTTCATTCATTTTTATTAAAGTTGTTTCATTGCTTTCATCTGATTTACTATTTTTGATTGAAATAACAGAAACAACAATAGCAACAATAATTAAAATCACTATTCCAATAATAATATTTCTTTTCACAATATTCCTCCTTAATTTTATATTGTTGGAAAATTTCCTTTTATTTTCGGATAAATCTTTCTAAAAGTATTACTCCTCCATACATAATTCCTGCTACAATACCTAATATAATAACACTTGTCATAACTAAATCTAATTTAAATACTTGACCTCCATATACAATTAAATACCCTAATCCTGCTTTTGATACCAAAAATTCTCCTGATATAACTCCAACCAGTGAAAGTCCAATATTTACTTTTAATGAATTTATAAATGTTCCAATGTTAGCTGGTATAATAATCTTAGTTAATAATTGTAGTTTTGTACAGTTAAAAGTTCTCGCCATTCTAATAATTTCTTTATCTGTTTTTAAATACCCATTTAGCATTTCTAATATTGTTACAATTAAAGAAATTGCAATTGCCATTACAATAATAGCAGGCATTCCTGAGCCTACCCAAATAATAATTATTGGTCCTAAGGCAACTTTAGGCAAACTATTTAATACTACTAAGAATGGTTCTGAAACCTTTGCTAAAAACTTAGACCACCATAAAATAATTGCAATTCCAACACCAAGAATAGTTCCAAGTCCAAACCCAACAATTGTTTCATAAACTGTTACTTTTACATGCCTCATTAAATCATTTGAAGTCAAATTAAAAAATGTACTCCAAATTCTACTTGGTTGACTTGTAATGAAACTATCAATTACTTTAGTATTTGCAAGAATCTCCCATACTCCTAAAAATCCTACTAAAATCAATATTTGTGTAATAAATACTAGAAATTTTTTTGTCTTTTCTTTTTTTAAATATTTTTTTCTTTCTATTGACAATTTGCTACTTTTCATCTACTCCCAGCTCCTTCCATAATGTATCAAAATATTGGCTAAACTTAGGACTTTGTCTGCAATTTATTGGAGTTCTATTTTCAATTTCGAAGTCTATTTTATGAATATCTTTAATAGTTCCTGGTCTTTTACTTAGAACAAGCACTCTATCTGCCATGCTAATAGCTTCTGAAATGTCATGTGTTACCATAATTGCTGTTATATTTTCTTTTCGCAAAATAGAATAAATATCTTCTGTTACCATTATTCTTGTTTGATAATCTAAAGCTGAAAATGCTTCATCTAATAGTAAGATTTTAGGTTTTACAGCTAATGTCCTAATTAATGCTACTCTTTGTCTCATTCCTCCTGACAACTCTGATGGATATTTATTCATAAATTCATTTAAATTATATTTTTTTAATAACTCTTTTACATATTCAATATTTTCCTTTGTTTTAATTCCCTTAATTTCTAAACCAAATAGTGTATTATTTAATATGTTTTTCCACTCTAATAGACAATCTCTTTGTAGCATATATCCAATTTTAGATGATATTCCTTCACTGCTTTCTCCTTCTATAGAAATTTCTCCTTCTGTTTTTCTTTCTAATCCTGCAATTATTGATAATAATGTTGATTTCCCACATCCACTAGGTCCTATTATACTGACAAATTCACCTTCTTTTACACGAAAATTCACATTTTTTAATGCTTGAACTTCCCCTTCTTTATTTTGATATTTTTTTCCTACATTTTTAACTTCTAATATTTCTTTCATAAATTGCCTCCTTTTATTTATCCTAATTTATATTATGTAAAATATTTTTTTATGTTACTTAATCAACTCTTCAATGGGAACACTAAAAAGAAAAGCCTCAATTATTAAATTTTTTCCTTAATAATTGAGGCTTCTCTTTATTTCATATTTTATTAAAATTATTATATATGTGTCTTACAAACTAATTCTGAAATCTGATATATTAATTTTTGTTGCTCAGGAGTACATTTTTTTAAAATTTCGCCAAAATCCTCTCTTAAATAGTCTTTTGATTTTGTATTACTTCCAACTAATAAATATCCTGGTGAAACTTTTAAAATTTCAGCTATTTGTGTTAATCTTTTTAAATTAATATGTACTGTCCCTCTCTCTATTCTACTTATAAAAGCAACTGAAATATTAATTTCATCTGCCAATTCTTCTTGTGTCATGTTATTTTTTAGTCTCAGACTTCTAATTCTTTTTCCTATTACAGTATAATCTGGTGACATTTTACCACTTCCTTTTTATTATAAGTAAATATATCACCTATAAGGTAACTAGTCAATAGTTTTTTTAATTTATTTGTAAATATTTATATTTTAATTTCATAAATTCTTTTGCCAACTTTGACTCTATTTTTCTTAAATCTTCTACTTTTAAATCATTTAACTGGATAGCATTATAAAAGAATTTAATACTATTTTCTTTACATGTTGTATATCTAATATCTTTTGAATATGTATAACTTAGATTATTCCATTTTTCCTTACCTGTATAAATTACAGTTGGTATTACTATTGGATTTCTTTTGTTTACTATTTTTTCTTCTTCATTCCACTTTTTTATAATATTAAATGTATGTTCAAACATTTTATAAGATATATTAGAATCTATTTGATTAATCAATTTTATAAAAATAAATATTTCTTTTTCTTTTATTTTTGCAATTAAAACATCATTTATTTTGTTATTTGAAAGTCTTTTTACATGATTATAATATATTATATCTAAATTATATCCTAATTGGCTTAAATCCATTTTAAGAAATTCATTTAAAAATTTCTTTAATTCACATTTTTCTTTTAATATATTAATAATATTATTCTCTGTATTTTCATTTTTTCCATTTTTGAGTTCATATTTTGATACTTTTTCTTCTATTCTTGTTAATTCATCTATTTTTCCATTATCCATACAGTCTAAAAAATCATTGTATGAAAAATAGATCATACACTTCTCCTTTCTTTTATCTTTACTTAAGTTTTTCTGGAAGTTTTCTTCGATATAATTTTAATTTTGAAAAAATAATTTATAAATAATTTTTTGAAAATAATTTTGATATTTTTATATTAACATAAAATGGTA
>JAAWHY010000044.1 GCA_022795675.1 Clostridia bacterium | reverse complement strand
TGCACATCGGGGACGTAAAAAAATGTGCAATAAAAAATAGTAAAATAGTAACACAATAAAAAATTCATCATATTATATACAAAAAATAATGAAATCTAGTGTACATATAGTACACTAGATTTATACATAGAAAGGAAAAAATTTATGGATTATGAAATTATGATGAATGGAAATGTTAGAATAGGACAATTTGCTCCAGATTTTGAAGCAGAGACTACACAAGGACCAATAAAACTTGCAGATTATAGAGGAAAATGGATAGTACTATTTTCGCATCCAGGAGACTTTACCCCTGTATGTACAACAGAAATTATAGGATTTGCAAAAGCCAATACATACTTTGAAAATTTGAAAACAAAACTTATAGGACTAAGTGTTGATAGCAATGCCTCACATTTAGCATGGTTAAACAACATATACGAAAAAACAGGTACAATAGTACCATTTCCAATAATAGCAGATAGGAATGGAGAAATAGCAAGAAAATATGGTATGATTTCAAATGATATAAGTAAAACAGAGACAGTAAGAAATGTATTTATAATAGACGATAAAGGCGTTATAAGACTTATACTTGTATATCCAATGCAAGTTGGACGTTCAATTCCAGAAATAATAAGAGCAGTAGAAGCCTTGCAAACAGCAGATAACTGTAAAGCGGCAACACCATTAAACTGGACACCAGGAAATCCAGTAATACAGCCTTCTCCAACAACCTTTGAAGCATTACAAAAAAGGCAAGAAGAAATTAGAGAAAATAGAAATGGAATGTCATGGTATTTAAGTTTTAAAGATGCATCTAACTGTGAATCAAATGGAAAAAAATGTTAAATAAAAATGGAAAAAAATACATGAAAAAAATATAATAATTTATATATAAATACAAATAATAATATCATAAAATTATAATAAACAATTTAGTTTTATTTATAATTTTAGAAAGGGTGATATTATTATGGATAAGAATCAAAAAATAAATTGTACAGTTACAAGTTGTAAATACAACAACTCTGAAAAAGAATTATGTAATTTAAATCAAATAACAGTAGAGCCAATAGATGATTGTGACACATGCGAATGCGACGAATCTATGTGTGCAAGTTATGAATATAACGACACAGAAGAATAATTGTAATGGACACTTGTAGGGACACCGTTTGCGGAATTACCCGTTAGACAGGACACCACTGTGTCCATTTTACATATATTTTTCTATTATTTTTCCATTTAAATATTCAAGGATTCCAGAGTCAGATGAAAAATCAAATTTTATCTTATATGCACAGAGTTCTTGAGTTTTCTTATTAAATTTTTTATTAATTTCATTCAAACCATACTTACCATCTCCAATTATGGGATAGCCAATATGAGCAAGATGTGCACGAATTTGATGAGTTCGTCCTGTATGTAATAATATTTCAAGAACTGAAGTATTTTCCTTTTTATTAGAAGAAAGTACAGTATATTCTGTAATAATTTCTCTATATCCCTTCTTAGGAGAATCAGAAATATACACTTGAGATTTATTACTATCCTTAAACAAAAAAGCCTTTAAAATTGTATGTTTAGCACTAGGAATGCCATATACTTTGCACTTATAATATTTCTTTATCTCATGATTTTTAAATTTATCAAATAAAATTTGCAAAGTTTCATCGTTTTTGGAAAATAAAACAATTCCAAAAGTATTTCTATCTAACCTATGACAAGGCATAGAAGAGGGATATTGTCTTTGAACATAACTTGTAAGAGAATTTTCACCAACAACCTCAATACCTGCAGGTTTATAAACTACTAAAATATTATCATCCTCATATATAATTTTAAAATCATAATGAGAAAATAGTAATTCATCGACAATATAAACTTTTACTTTGTCGCCAGTATGAATAGTTTCATTAGAACTTATGCGTATATCATTTATGCGAATATCTTTCTGACGTAATGCCTTATATAATGTACTCTGCTTCAAACCATCAAAACTATCAAAAAGAAATGTATTTAACTTCTTATCATCATACTTAGCAGGAACAATTAATTCTTTCATTTTAATATTCCTCATTTCTTAAATTGTAGGTAGCAGAACCTATAAAGTCAGAAAAATTTGCAAAGCAAATTTTTCTTGTGTCTGCCCATGCTTTAAACGTTCCTTGTAATATTTCCGTTCGTATAACTTACCCCTTCTAGGCGTTCACCATTTTTAGTAGTTTCAATAATATGGTTAATAGTATTAATATCCTCATCAATAATATCAATTCTAGAATAATCAATATTCAAATCAGAACATGCAAGAGATGTTATTTTAGCATTATAAATGGTAGTAATAGTTTGGATATTATCAGGAAGAACTCTCATAGAAAATCCCATTCTATCCTTTAAATAATATTTGTGACTAGAATTACATCTATTCGAGCATTCAGGATAACATTGATTAGAAGTCCCAAATAAACAATACTTAATATTCATAAGAGGAGTATTTCCATATACAATTAATTCAGAAGAAATGCCATTACATATATTTTCAATATCTAATTTATTTAACTCAGGTGATAGAGTAATGGTAGAAATCCCTAAATTATTTAATTCACTAGCAGTATAATCATTAAAAACATTTAAAGTATAATTGCCTATGAAATCATAATCTTTTTTAAATTCTTTTAATAAGGTAAACCCTGCTAAATTAGATATAACAAAACCTTTAATCTTATATTTAGATAATGCTGAAGATATTGAATTCATAAAAATATTTTTATAATTTGTTGTAGTAATAGTTGGCATATATATGTAAGTAATAAATCTAGAGGTAATAGTAGTCAAAATGTTTTCATACTTTTGCATAGAAAAATATTTAATAGGAATATATATACGATCAACATCCTGTAAATTATTATAATCAAAATCCAAATTTAATATATTTAAAAGAAGAGAAGTCTTTTTAATTTTAGGTTTTAAAATTGATACCTCCTTTTGAACATTCTTAAGTTTCAATTCTTCTGAAACTCGAATAGAATGTTTTATGGCAGAATCCTCTAACTTTTTAAGAACATCACGTCTTAAAGCATTTAAACTTGATATTTTAGGTATATATAAATTGTTATCTAAATCTATATCAAATTTAATAAATTCATAAGGGGTATTTCCAGTTTTTTTAAACTGTTCAATAATTTTTTCTTCAGTAATAGGTTGATTAATTGACTCCACAGGATAAATATCAGATGTTATATTAATAATAATATCCTGATAATTGCTAGAAGGGTTAACAGCTTTAACTTTTACAATTACAGGGGAATCTTTCTTAATTATAATTTTACAAGCCAATAAAATCTTTTTGATTTCAACATTTTGATAACTTTTTAATGCAAAATCAGAAAGAGATTTACTAGATAATTTGTAAATTTTGTCACTTAAATGAATATTGCCCTTCATTCTTCCAATTGTAACTATTTGACCAGTAGAAGCACTACGAATATTAGAATTTTCAATCATTAATTCGGAAACAGTATATCTAGTATTTTCTTTCTCAAAAGTTATAGTATCACCAATTTCAATAGAATCAGCAAGATTCAATTTTATATGACCTTTATTAGAATCAAAATTTGCTACATTTCCTACATATATACCCATATTATTTGATTTATCTTTAAATATTAAATCTTTATTAGGAAAATCATTAAAATGGCCAGAAGAAAAACCACCTCTATTAAACACTTGAAGTAAATCAATACGATCCTTTTCATCTACAGTAAAATTACCATTCTTTAAATATAAATCAATATATTTTCTATAAATTCTAGTAACTGTTGCAACATATTCAGGGCTTTTTAATCTACCTTCAATTTTTAATGAAGTAATACCAGCCTCAATAAGAAAACCCAAATTATCTAATCCACATAAATCACGAGGGCTTAGCAAATATCCTTTATCTATCACAGTTTCATTATCTTCTAACAGTTCATAAGGAAGACGGCAAGCCTGAGCACATTTACCACGATTAGCAGAACGTCCACCTACCATGCTAGAAAATAGACATTGTCCAGAATATGATATACACAATGCACCATGAACAAAACACTCTATTTCAATATTTGAATTTCTACTTATGTAATTAATTTCTTCTAAAGAAAGTTCACGAGACAAAATAACTCTAGAAAAACCTAAGCGTTCAGCTTGTACAACACCTTCTAAATTATGAATAGTCATTTGAGTACTAGCATGAATAGGAAGCTTAGGAAAACTTTTTATTAATATTTTAGCAAGACCTAAATCTTGAACTATTATAGCATCAACACCGATTTCATAAGCATAACTTGCTAACGATAAAGCAGAGTCTAATTCATTATTTTTAATTAATGTATTCAATGCAAGATGAACCTTAACATCTCTAATATGAGCGTATTCTATTGCTTGCTTAAGCTCTTCAAAACTAAAGTTTGTAGCACTTGCTCTAGCACTAAAATTAGAGGCTCCTAAATACACAGCATCAGCGCCATTTTGGACAGCAGCCTTTAAACAATCAAAATTCCCAACAGGACATAGAAGCTCTATGTTATTTTTCATATTTATTATCATTCCTTTCTAAGGATTAAACAAGTTTGAAAAAGGATTTTAACTCTTTTATATCATTTACATTCCATATTATATCATAAATAATTAATTCATTACAAATTAACGCATAAATAATTAAAATATTGCATTATTAAAATTTCATAAATATTGTAGTATAAATTTGTGAACATTCATAGTTTTATTACTATGAACTATAAAGTAGGCTAAAATGCGAGTGAAATTTACTATGTAAATTTCTCACGCCTAATAAAAATTATAATAAATTGTAGCATAAATTTGTGAACGTTCATAGTATATTATATGAAAATTTAAAGGAGGGTGATATTATGCCAGAGGAACAAAGAAATTGCGGATGTAATCAAAATAATAATAATGGATGTGGATGCTGTGGAGTATTAGGAAATTTATTTGGAGGAAACGGTTGTTGTGGAGACTCTGAAATATTATTTTTCATAATAATATTCCTATTATTATTTACAAACTTCGGTTGTTGCGGAAGATAAGATATCCGTTAATGAGGAACGAATTTTACGGATATCTTATTCAGCGAAACGAAGTGAGCTGTAAACAACAGAAAATGTATAAAAAACCTTCTTTTGGAAATAATGAAAACATAAGCATTATTCCAAAGGAGGTTTTTTCAATCGTTAGAAATTTTGAACGATAGTGAAAAAAGTTCCTTACGAGAGAATTATGGCGAGTGTTACAATTTCTTATGACCTCGTCATATAGAAATTGTTAAGGAGGTTTTTTCAATCGTTAGAAATTTTGAACGATAGTGAAAAAATTCCTTAATTGTTAAGGAGGTTTTTTATTTGATAAAAAAGGTTGAAATATGTGGTGTAAATACATCAAAATTACCTGTATTATCAAATGAAGAAAAAAATGAACTATTAATAAGAATAAAAAATGGAGATGAAGAAGCAAGAGAAAAATTTATACAAGGTAATTTAAGATTAGTATTAAGTGTAATACAGAGATTTAATGGAAGAGGAGAATCACCAGACGACTTATTTCAAGTTGGATGTGTTGGACTTATAAAAGCAATAGACAACTTTGACACAAACCAAGAAGTACAATTTTCAACATATCGGAGTACCAATGATAATAGGAGAAATAAGAAGATACTTAAGAGATAATAATCCAATAAGAGTAAGTAGATCTGTAAGAGACTTAGCATATAAAGCTATTCAAATCAAAGAAATAATGACAAAGGAAAAAGGAAGTGAACCTAGCATAGAAGAGATAGCAAAAGCAATGGGAGTAGAAAAAGAAGAATTAGTCTACAGTTTTGATGCAATACAACTTCCAATATCATTACAAGAACCAATATATAAAGACGGAACAGAAAACATATTTGTAATGGATCAAATAAAAGACAACAAAAATACAGACGACAAATGGACAGAAGACTTAAGTATAGCAGAAGCAATGAAAAAATTAACTAAAAGAGAAAAAGATATAATTGCAAGGAGATTTTTTGATGGAAGAACACAAATGGAAGTAGCAGAAGAAATAGGGATATCACAAGCACAAGTATCTAGGTTAGAAAAAAATGCAATATCTAGAATAAAGAAAACATATAAATAGGAGTCCTTTAGACTCCTATTTATATGAAAGTTCTATATATTTATAAATATTTACAAAGAAGTAGAGTTATGTAGGGGCACACAGTGTGCGTCCGCGTGGCTAAGCCACTTTTATTCTTATTTATTTGTTCTTTACATAAAAATATATAAGAAATAATATTGCAAAATGGCGAAAAATGTTATAAAATGAATACGCTTACATATTAAAGGTAAAAATTGTCAAAAGAGATAAAATTATTGAAAAAGAAAATTATATATGAGAAAATATAATAGAATAGTTATATATTATAAGGAGGGGAGTATATGTCTGACTCTTTTATAACAGTAGTATTAATACTAATAGCATCAGTACTTATGTTTGTAGTTCCAGTTGCTGCTGTATCTGCAAGAAATGACAGAACAGCAATTCAAGATGTACAAGTAGCAGTAACAAACTTTACAGATAGTATAAGAGAAACACGGAATAATAAAATTAGAAGATTATGATCAATTATTAGAAGAAATACAAACTACTGGAAATATATATAGTACAAATATAAATATATTACATATAGATGAAAACCCATCAAAGAAAACTAGTTCAGAAATAGCAGATGAAATAAAAATAGGAGAGAATATTTATTATACAGAATACACAAAACAAGTAGAAGATATTTTTGAAACAACAGATGAAATAAGATTATCAGAAGGGGATTTTGTTAAAATTGATGTAGAGAATATTAATGAAACTCTATACCAAACAATACAAAAATCTCTATATAATGTATCAGGAGGTAGAGTGGGAACAATATCAGGTAAACATACTGTATTAGTATTAAAATCTGCAGAAGGAAAATTTGTAAGAATAGTTCAATAATTGGCGAAAGGAATGAAATTAAAATGAGAAAATACTTATTTACATCAGAGAGTGTAACAGAAGGACATCCAGATAAATTATGTGATTTAATATCAGATGCAATATTAGATGAATGTTTAAAACAGGATAAAAATGCAAGAGTTGCAATGGAAACTTTTGCATCCAATAATAAAATAAATATTGCTGGTCAGTTAACAGCAAATGCTGTTATTGATGCAGAAGAAATAGCAAGAAAAACTATGAAAGAGATAGGTTATAAAAATGAATTTATAGATATAAATCCTGAGACCTGCGAAATTAATATAAATATTACAAAACAAAGTTTAGATATTTCACAGGGGGTTGATACAGGAGGAGCTGGTGATCAAGGTATTATGTTCGGATATGCTTGTGATGAAACAGATGAATATATGCCTTTTGCAATAAGTATGGCACATAAATTATCTAAAAAATTAACAGAGGTAAGAAAAAGTGGCATATTACCATATCTTGGATCAGATGGAAAAACACAAGTAACAGTAGAATATAAAGACGACGAGCCATATAGAATAGATACAATATTAATATCAAACCAACATTCAGAAGAAATTGAAATAAAAACCATTAAAGAAGATCTAATAAATAAGGTAATAAAAGATGTTATACCTCAAAGGTATTTGGACGAGCACACAAAATATTACATTAATCCAACAGGTAAATTTGTAATAGGAGGACCTCTAAGTGATACAGGACTTACAGGAAGAAAAATAATAGTTGATACATATGGAGGATACGCTCATCATGGAGGTGGTGCATTTTCAGGAAAAGATGCAACAAAGGTAGATAGGTCTGCCGCTTATATGTTAAGATTTATTGCTAAAAATATTGTAGTAAATGGTTATGCAAAAAAATGTGAACTACAAGTATCTTATGGAATAGGAATTGCAGAACCAATATCTATTTATATAAACACATTTGGAACAAATACTATATCAGAAGAAGAAATAATCAGAAAAATAAAATCAAAGTTTGATTTAACACCAAAAGGAATTATTGATTATTTAGGATTAAGACAACCCATATATACTAAAACAACAAATTATGGACATTTTGGAAAAAGCGAATTACCTTGGGAAAAAATAATAAAATTCTAGTTAATAAAAGAAATATAAAAAAGAACACATAATCAAATCTAGAAAATTTAGGAATGATTATGTGTTTTCGCTATTTAAAGCCAAATGGCTTTTAAACGGCAAGATTAGCACACATTTGGGTTTACGAGTTGCCATAATATTTCAAGTTTAATTACTGTAATGAAGTTTCTTAATCTTCCTTTAACAGTTTTTCCGTAGGAACCAAAAAGGTAACCGAATATTGATAAGGTTCTGGTGTAGGGCAAATTGCGATGGGTTCAGTGTCAAGTACTTCTTTGAAGATGTTAATGTCAGATTTATACATTAACCCTGTAAATTCAAGAATATCAGCATGATGAAACAATACCTTTTCTTTTGCTTTAGCAATTTTCCTTTTAATGTAGTCACAACGGGCTTCATCCCAAGACCTATCTGCAAAAGAAAATGGAAAATATACTTTGCATAAAAAATTCATTATATTCCTCCAATTTATAGAGTGTGTGCTTTTTGCCTTCAGCTGGTAGAATAATTTCTACACAGTAATTAAATTATACAACATTATGTTAAATAATACAATATATTAATAATAAAAAACAGTGACATTAAAACTTTTCTTTTTTACTTGTTTGTAGTAAAATAATATAAATACTAAAATAAGAATACACTAATAGTAGGAGGGAATATATGTTAAAAAGAACAGAAACAAGACCTATATATGTAGGTGGAGTAAAAATAGGTGGACAGGAAAGGGTAGTTATACAATCAATGACAAATACTAAAACAAAAGATATAGAAGCAACTGTAAAACAAATATTAGAATTAGAAAAAGCAGGTTGTGAAATAATAAGAGTAGCATGCCTAGACATAGAGGATGCAAAAGCAATAAAAGAAATTAAAGAAAGGATACATATACCAATAGTATCAGACATTCACTTTGATTATAAAATAGCTTTGCAATCAATAGAAAGTGGAGTTGATAAAGTAAGAATAAACCCAGGAAACATTGGAAGTAAAGATAAAGTAAAACAAGTTGTAGAATCTTGTAAAAAAAGAAATATTCCAATTAGAATAGGAGTTAATTCAGGCTCATTAGAAAGAGAATTATTAGAAAAATATGGAGGAAAACCAACAGCAAAGGCTATGGTAGAGAGTGCAAAAAAACATATTGATATATTAGAAGAATTAGAATTTTATGATATAGCAATTTCTTTAAAAGCATCAAACTTAGACTTATGCATAGAAGCATATGAAGAAGCAAGTAAAGCATTTAAATATCCATTACATTTAGGAATTACAGAAGCGGGGACAGCTTTTAGTGGAACTATAAAGTCTAGTATCGGTTTAGGAGTAATGCTAAGGCAAGGTTTTGGAGACACAATAAGAGTATCATTATCAGACAATCCAGTAGAAGAAATAAAAGTAGCAAAAGAAATATTAAAAGATTGCAGATTATATAAAAAATCCCCAACATTAGTATCATGCCCAACATGTGGAAGAACACAAATAGATTTAATACCAATGGCAAAAGAAGTAGAAGAATTTTTACAAACTCTTGAAAGCGATATAACAGTTGCAGTAATGGGATGTGCAGTAAATGGACCAGGAGAAGCAAGAGAAGCAGACATTGGAATTGCAGGTGGAATAGAAGAAGGAGTACTATTTAAGAAAGGTAAAATCATAAAGAAAGTGAAACAAGACGAAATTGTAAAGGTACTAAAAGAAGAAATTTTGAAATTAAATTGATTATTATATCTTCGAAGGAACTTATCTAGTACTGTAGGGGCGCACAGTGTGCGTCCGTTCATTAAAGAAATGAAATTTATATATTGGCTTTAATTTTAAAAATATTTAAAACTCAATGTAGGGTTACATTGCATGTACCAAATGAAAAAAATCAAGATTATGTTGACAAGTATAGAAATATATGGTAAAATAAAAACATGTTAAGCAGGCGAGTCCGCTTAGCAGGAAAAATAAATCAAGGAGGAAAAGAAGAAATGAAAAACAAAAAGACTCGTGACGGAACTATGCTGCTACACCTTGCAGCGAAGAACATTCCTAATTTGAGATCTGCAGACGGCAACGCGGGGAGTCTCGTGGCCGGCATGACCAATATGAGCTAGGTTAAACGGGCAGAAAACCTGAGCTTGAGGTCTGAAACATTGGAGGAAGATTATGCGGAAAACTTCTGGATTTATTTAGCCCAGCTTACTGGGCGAAGAAAAACTAAATAGTAGGTCGCACATTGCGACCAGGTTTCGCACATCAGGTGCGGATCAAAAGCGGGGGGACTTATGGTTCCCCCGTCGTTTTTTAGTACGACAGGCATGTTGTTTAGCTAATCGGTGAAAGTCCGAAACGGAGGTATATATCGCCAACCGTATAGAGAAACACAAGCTATCCACTGTG
>JAAWHY010000043.1 GCA_022795675.1 Clostridia bacterium | reverse complement strand
TCTTTAGATAATCTATTTCCTTTTTTTGATTTTTTTCATTTTCAGTTACATCTGATTTTAAGTCTTTTAATTTTTTTTGACAAACTTCACATTCCGCTAAATGCTTTTCCACTAGTTTCTTAGATTCCATATTCAAAACATCATCCACATAGCCCAATAACAAATCTTGTACAATTTCACATTCTGTCTTTTTTTCCATTTTCATTAGCCTCCTTCATTTTTTGCTTAGCACGATAAAAAGTAACTCTTGCCCAATTAGGTGTTTTTCCCAAAACTTCTCCTATTTCAATAAAATTTAAATTTCCAGTCATCCTTAGATACATTACTTCTTTTGATTGTTCATCAAGTTTTTGTATATCTTTATAAAGTTTTATTTTTTCTTCCTTATTACAAATAATTTCCTCAGTTGTTTCTAGTACTTGTATTTCTTCTGTTAATTCATCAATAGATATGCTTTTATTATTTTTCTTTAACTCTTTATACCAAAGATGTTTTGCTATTTGGCATAGCCAAACTGACACTTTACAGTCTCCTTTAAATTTATTGATTTCTTTTATCGCTATTGCAAAAGTTTCCTGTGTTAAATCTTCAGATATAGTTTCATTATGTGTTAAGCAGAATAGATATTTATATACCGAATTACAATATTGTTTATATATTTCTTCAATATTCTGCATAACGTTTTCCTCCTTTCATATATAATAAGAGAATAGTTTTTTCATTTTATTACAAATTATTACAAAAATATATAAATAATTTAATTTTTTACTAATTAATATTTTTTATATATTTATTAAATTATTGTAAGGGAGAGTAATACTCTCCCCCTTACACTAGTTTATTCTTTTCTTTTTGATTTTACAATATCCTCTACATTCATTACAGTACCTCTAGTTACTGCATTATATCCATATTTTTGCTTTAATAAGTCTATAGATTTATCTATTTTTTCCTGTTTTTTAGAGTTAGTATCATCAAATAGTGATAATTGTTTTTGATTTTTATCACATAAATCATCTGTTTTTACACCAACTAATCTAATAAATTCTCCCTTATACATTTCATCTAATATTTCTTTTGCAACATTATATATTTCTCTAGTACTATTACTTGAAGATGACAGTTTTCTTTGATGTGAATAGTCTTTGAATTCTTTTGTTCTTAATTGAACACTTACAACATTTGCAAGTAAATCATATCTTCTTAGTCTAAATGTTACCTGCTCTGTTAATGCTAATACAATTTCTGCTATTTTCTCTTTACAATGTATATCTGTTGGTAATGTTATAGAATTTCCTATTGACTTTGGTGTTTCTGGTTCAAAATGCACCTCAGAGTTATCTATTCCATTTGCATATTCCCATATTAACTTTCCGTACTTTCCAAATTTGTTTATTAGTATTTGTTCATCAAATCTTGCCAAGTCTCCAATTCTCTGTATTCCCATATTGTATAGCTTTGGAACTGTTTTTCTACCTAGCATAAATAATTCACCTACTGGCAAGTTCCATATTTTTTGTGGTATTTCATTTTCATACAGAGTATGTACCTTATTTGGTTTTTCAAAATCTGACGCCATTTTTGCAAGGAGTTTGTTATGTGCTACTCCTACATTTACCGTAAAACCTAATTCTTCTTTTACTCTTTTATTTATTTCTTTTGCTTTTTCTAATAATGTTACATTTACCAAATAATCTGTCATATCTAAAAAACATTCATCTATACTGAATCTTTCTATTTTATCTGTATATTCTAATAATAGATTATATAGTTCGTTTGAATATTTTTTATAAATCTTATAGCTTGAAGGATATACTTGTAAATTATTACATTTTTTTCTTGCTTGATATAGAGTTTCTCCTGTAACTACACCACAAGCTTTTGCTTTCATACTTTTTGCTAAAACTATCCCAGAACGTCTTTCTTCATCTCCACCTATTACAGCTGGAATCTCTCTTATATCTATTGCATAGCCTTCTTTTAATTTTTGGGTAGCAGTCCATGATAAAAAAGCATTATTTACATCAACATGGAGTATTTGTCTTTGCTTCATATAATATATCACTCTCCATATATATTATAGAACACAAGTTTGTGAATGTCAATATAAAAAATGCACATTTTTTACGTCCCCAATGTGCAAATTTTTTCTAATATATTATATGCTTTTTCTTTTAGTCTATATATCTCATCTTCTTTTTTTCTTATATATACTAAGTAAAATAATGTTAATAATATTATTAGACTTTCAGTTATAAAGCAGAATATAAAACTTATAATAAGTACTATAAATAAAAATATATTTGATAATAAGTTTGTATATTTTAATGCTTTTCTTCTTCCTAATAATATTATCAAAGTTTGTTTTAATACTCTGCCTCCATCTAATGGATATATTGGTAATAAATTAAATATTGCTAATAATATATTTATGTATGTTATAATTATATATCCATTTTTCATATAAAATATGATTGCTATAATTATATTTGCTATTGGTCCTGCTAATGCAACAAATAACTTTTTTAATGAGCAAATTGTACCTTTTAATATTTTAGTGTTATAGCTTTTAATATCAATCTTAAAATTTATATATGCGCCAAAAGGCATTATTTGTATCTTAGATGGTTCAAATCCTAGTAATATTCCTACTACCATATGGGATAATTCATGTATTATTGCAAAGATTAAAAATAATAAATATAGTTTTTCAAAACCTAATATAAAAAAAAATAAAACGAATAATATTACTTTTAGGTCAAATTTAATATGCATACTATACCTCGTTTTCTTTAAAAATCAAGTATTAATCTTGGGTTTATCTTATTGTTATTAATTCTTACCTCAAAATGTAAATGTGAACCTGTGGCATTTCCTGTATGACCAACTTTGGCTATTTCTTCTCCTTGTTTTATTTCTTTTCCCTCCTCTACTAATAGTTTACTACAATGAGCATATACTGTTCTTAGTTCTCCTTTTTCTATCATTATATAATTTCCATATGTAATTGAATTAGTAGATATTATTACTTTCCCATCCATTGCTGATACTATACTAGTTCCCTCTGGTATAGCAATGTCTATTCCTGTATGATTAGTTGATACAATTTTAGAGGTTGCTTCTCTTTCTCCAAATTCTGATGATATACGTCCACCGTTTAACTGGATTTATAAGGGAATATTGTTGTTTCAAATCCGGTTCTGATACAGAGGTTTGTTGAACTTGTACTGGTACTTCTTCTTTATTTCCTTGTTCTTCTGGAGGTGTTTGACTAGGTATATTTTCATCTGGTTGATTTTCATTTACATTATTTTCTTGATTACTAGGATTTTCTTGATTATTATTATTTTCTTCTACTTTATCTTCAACATTGTTATCACCTATTGAGTTTTTTCTTTGTTCTATAAATCCTTTTATATTTCCACTAATATATTTATATATTTCATCAAAATTAATATCATAGTTTAAAATCTCTTGAGTCTTTCTTATTGTTGTATCTGAAAAGGAATAGTTAGTATCATAAATTAAATAAAAAATACAATATAGCAATAAACAAATGACTATTTGTAAAGCCATTTTCTTAAAAAGTTTAAAATTTTTTACTTTAGGTGGCTCTTGCCTAATATTTGTTGTTTCTCTAATGCTTCTATATTGCGGTCTTGTATTCCTTCTTCTTAAGTATATTTCCTCTGCTCTTCTTATTCTTTCCTCCTGTGTTAAAACTCTTTCCATATGTATTTCCTTTCTATTTTTCTATTGTTTTCCTATCTCATAATATGTAATAGAAAGAAATTTTATTCTTATTTTAGAAAGTTAATTAAAATACTAAGTATCATTCCACCTGTTACTAATGTACTAAGAATTTGTAATTTTTTATATTTTAATAATAGTTTTTTCTCATTTTGTCTTTCTTTCTTGGGTCTTTCTAATCTTTCTATATATTCAGAAATTACATTTTGTGCCTCACTGATAACATTTGTATTCATAAATTCAGATGCATTTTCTGACTTTTCTCTTTTTTTAATTTTATTATCTTTTAAAATTACTATAGCCTCATCTATAATATTTGATGGTAAATCCTTAAGTACTATTATATTCTTCATATCTAAATTATTCATAAAACCATCTCCTATTTAATTATAATTTTCACTATTAGTATTACCAAATTTTGTAATTATATACATAGACACCCAACAACTATTTTTTGTTGGGTGCTATTATTATACTTATATCCTCTGACTTTTTATATTTTTTAATTATATCTTCTGAGAATGATGCTACTTGATTTGATAATACTATTGTTTTATAATTATTATCTACTAATTCCTTTAGTTTATTATCTACCATATCGAAATCATCAATATCATATACATCCATTCCTAGGTTTTTAAATAATTTAAAACTGTCATCATCTTTATATTTTATCCAAGATATTTTCATGTTCTCTCCTATCAATTTTATTTCTATTATCTTGAACAATTTGTTGTTTTTTATACATCTATTTAATTAATAATTCATTGTCTTTGTAATCTACAATTACCATTGTATTTGGTAATATTTCTTGCATTATTATCTTCTTTGCTATTAATGTTTCTAATTTTTTTTGTACAAATCTTTTTAATGGTCTTGCACCATATATTTCATCATATCCATTGTCTATTAGATAATCTTTTGCATTTTGTGTTAATTCTAGTTTTATTTGTTTATCTCCAAGTCTTCTATCTAAGTCTTTAATTAATAATTCCAAAATTTTTGATATTTCATCTTTCATTAATGGTTTATAAAATACTATTTCATCAAGACGGTTTAGAAATTCTGGTCTGAAGTTTGATTTTAATAGTTTTTCTACTTCGTCTTTTGCTTTTTCTGATATTTCTCCATTGTCTTGTATTCCTTCTAATATATATTCTGAACCCAAATTAGAGGTCATTATTATTATAGTGTTTTTAAAATCTACTGTTCTTCCTTGTGAATCTGTAATTCTCCCATCATCTAATACTTGTAATAATATATTAAATACATCTGGATGTGCTTTTTCGATTTCATCAAATAGAACTACTGAATATGGTTTTCTTCTTACTGCTTCTGTTAGCTGTCCACCTTCTTCATACCCTACATATCCTGGAGGTGCACCTATTAATCTTGATACAGAGTATTTTTCCATGTACTCAGACATATCTATTCTAATTATATTATGTTCATCATCAAATAAGGCTTCTGCTAATGATTTTGCAAGTTCTGTTTTTCCTACTCCTGTTGGTCCCAAAAACATAAAAGAACCTATTGGTCGTTTCGGATCTCCAATACCTGCTCTTGAACGTATTATTGCTTCTGAAACTTTTTCTACTGCTTCTTTTTGACCAATAACTCTTTTATTCAAAATCTCTGGTAAATTTATTATTTTTTCTCTTTCTCCCTCCATTAGTTTAGTAACTGGAATTCCTGTCCATCTTGAAATAATTTTTGTAATTTCATCTTCTGTAACTTTGTTTCGTAATAAACTATCTTCTTTACTCTTTTCTGATATTTCTTCTTCTATTTTTAACTGCTTTTGTAATTCTGGTAATTTACCATATTTTAATTCTGCTGCTTTATTTAATTCATAGGATCTCTCTGCTCTTTCGATTTCAGAATTTATTTTTTCTATTTCTTCTCTTAATTTCTGAACTTTTACTATTGCTTCTCTTTCATTTTCCCATTTAGCTTTCATTTCATTAAACTTTGTCTTTAGTTCAGCTATTTCTTTTTGAATATTAGATAATCTTTGTTTTGAGATCTCATCATTTTCCTTTTTTAATGCAGTTTCTTCTATCTGTAATTGCATTATCTTTCTAGATATTTCATCTAGTTCTGATGGCATTGATTCCATTTCTGTTTTTATTAATGCACATGCCTCATCTACAAGATCTATTGCTTTGTCTGGTAAAAATCTATCTGAAATATATCTATGTGATAAAGTTGAAGCTGCAATTAGAGCATTATCTGCAATTTTTACTCCATGATATACTTCATATCTTTCCTTTAATCCTCTTAATATTGAAATGGTATCTTCGATAGTTGGTTCGTCTACTTGAACTGGTTGAAAACGTCTTTCTAGTGCTTGGTCTTTTTCTATATATTGTCTATATTCATTTAAAGTAGTAGCTCCTATACAGTGTAATTCTCCTCTAGCAAGCATTGGTTTTAATAAATTTCCTGCATCCATTGCTCCATCTGTTTTTCCTGCACCAACTATTGTATGAATTTCATCTATAAATAATATTATTTTACCCTCGCTCTTTTTAATCTCTTGTAATACTGCCTTTAATCTTTCCTCAAATTCTCCTCTATATTTTGCTCCTGCAACTAATGCACCCATATCTAAAGAAAATATTGTACATTCCTTTAATCCTTCTGGAACATCTCCTCTTACAATTCTTAATGCTAATCCTTCTGCTATTGCTGTTTTTCCAACTCCTGGTTCACCTATTAAGCAAGGATTGTTTTTTGTTTTTCTAGATAGAATTCTTATTACATTTCTAATTTCACTATCCCTACCTATTACTGGATCTAGCTTTTGGCTACGAGCAAGTTCTACTAAATCTTGACCATATTTCTTTAATACATCATAAGTAGACTCAGGATTATCTGATGTAACTCTTGTGTTTCCTCTTACACTTACCAAAGCCTTTAGAAAGTCATTTTTATTAATATTATATTTTGTGAATAAATCTTTTACTTCTTTATTAGCATTTTCCATCAATGAAATCATAATATGTTCAACAGATACATACTCATCTTTCATATTTTTAGCTATTTTCTCTGATTTAGTTAATACTAAGTCTACATCTTGCGATACATAAAATCCATCGTTTGGTCTAGCTCCGCCTGTAATTTTCGGCTTCTTTTCTACTCTCTCTTTTACATGATTTCCAAAAGCATTCTCATCAATTTTCATCTTTTTTAGTAATTCTTTTATCAAACTATTATCTTGCTCTAATAATGCTAATAATAAATGCTCTTGCTCTATTTGGGCATTTTGATTTTCTATTGTTAATTCTTGTGCTCCTTGAATTGATTCTAATGATTTTTGTGTAAATTTTTGTATATCCATTTATATTACCTCCTATATGGTTTTTATCTATTTATATATGTATTTTTATCAATATATTTTATTATATACTCAAAAATTAGCACTGTCAATATGAGAGTGCTAATTTTCACATAATATTCATTTTTCTTATTTATTTTCATCTATTGTTTTCTTTATTTCAATAAATCTCTTTACTTTTGCTGTTGTTGTTTTTATTAGTGGTTCGTTTGTAATAATAATTTTTTTGACATGTTGATAACCCGCGACAGTTGAATTAATTTGTTTTATATCTGTCCAAATCATATTTTGTAAGTCTTCTTTTGTCATATCCTTGTAATTTTCTTCTATATAATCTTTATTATATACAATTTTAGCAGTAACAATTAAATCATCTTCCTTTGGGTATCCAAATACTAAAGTTTCTGATACATATTCTAGTTTATTTATTAATGACTCAATTTCATCAGGATATATATTTTTACCATTTTTTAATACTATTACATCCTTTTTTCTTCCAGTAATATATAAATATCCTTGTTTATCAAAATATCCTAAATCTCCAGTATAAAACCATCCGTCTTTTAATACATTTGCAGTTTCCTCTGGCATACCATAATATCCTAACATTACACTAGGACCTTTTACCTTAATTTCTCCTATCCCTTCTTCATTAGGTTCATTAATTTCTACTTGTAAATTTCTTAAAGGAAAACCAACTGAACCATATTTTATATGTTTATCTGGCTCAGCAGCGACAACAGGAGATGTTTCTGTTAAACCATATCCTTGGCAGACTAAAATACCAAACTCGTTAAATGCTTTTGAAATTTCCTTATCTAATGCAGCAGCACCTACAACAAATATTCTTAATTTTCCTCCTAAAGCATCAATAATATCTTTAAATAATTTTCTTCTAACATTAATATGTAATTTTTCTAATCCATTAGCAATTTTTCTTCCTTTATTTACAGTATCTATCTTTCCTTCCTTTTCCAGTGTTTTCATTATTTTTTTATACATGTTTTCAATTAATAAAGGAACTGTAACAAGAACTGTAACCCCATATTCTTTTAAGTTCTCTTGTATATGTTTTAATCCATCACAAAATACAGTAGTTGCTCCTGCTACATATATGTACCATACCCCAAGTGAACCAAAAGTGTGATGCAATGGTAAAAATGATAGTGATACATCTCCTGGCCATGCATCTAGGATGGCTCTTAATGCTGGTATCTGTTCTATTAAATTTCTATGTGTTAGCATTACTGCTTTTGAAAGTGATGTAGTTCCTGAAGTAAATAGTAAAATACTCATTTTATCAATATCTATTTCAGCATTTAAATACGTTTCTGCATTCTTAGACTTTTCTTTTATCATTTCTCTACCTTTTTCTAATAATTTGGAATATGATAAAAATTCTCCATCTTCTTCATCATCCATACATATATAATTTTTGATATTTATTGTCTCACAATTATTTTTAAGTTCTCTAATTGTTTCTTTATATTTTTTATCAAATATTATTGCATCTGCTTGACTTCTCTCAAGCATTCCTTGCATTTCATTTCCTGGTAATGATCTATCTAATGGTACGATAACTCCAACACCATTTACTACTGCCATATAAGTTACACACCATTCATATCTATTAGGAGATATTACAACTACTCTCGCATTTTTTAATCCTAGAGAAATTAGGGCTGTTCCTAAAGAATCTACGTCCTCCCTAAATTCTTTAAAAGTTACATTTCTATAATTAATCTTTTCTTCCTTTTTTGTTTTTACAATAAATGCTGTTTTGTCAGAAAATTTTTCAGTAGTTTTATTCATCATATCTCTTAAATTATCATAATGGTCTGTCTTATATACATCATTTTTTATTTTCATTTGGTGGTCTCCTTTTTATTTATAATATTCATGTATTATATCATATATATTTAAAAAAGGAAATCAAAATATGGAATAAATTTTGCTATAACGCAAAATTTATTCCTCTTGCGACCACATTTTTCATGTTGTCGATTAAGTCGTCTATTTCTTTTGGTGTTACTATCATGTTATAGTCGTTTGGTACTAGTGCTTCTTTTATTGTTTCGTAGTTGTCTTCGTCTTTTAGTTTGTTTAGATATTCGTTTGATTGTGCTTCTTGTTGTAATTTTTCTATAAATAAATCTAAACAGTCGTTTACTAATACTGCACTTTCTACAACTGTTGGTATTCCTAATGCAACTACTGGTATTCCAAGTGTTTTTTTGCTTAGTTCTTTTCTTGTGTTTCCAACTCCTGCTCCTGGTACTATTCCTGTGTCTGCTATTTGTATTGTACTACTTATTCTCTCTATGCTCCTAGATGCTAATGCGTCTATTACTATTATTAATTTTGGTTTTATATTGTCTACTATTCCTTTCAATATTTCTAATGTTTCTATTCCTGTCGTTCCTAATACTCCTGGAGATATTGCACTTACTGGTCTTGTCCCTTCTTCTAAGTATTCAGGCATATAGTTTAATATGTGTCTTGTTACATCAATTTCAGTTATTGCTTTTGGTCCTAAAGAGTCTGGTGTTACATATTCATTTCCAAGTCCTACTACTAAAATATCTTCTGCTTTTCCTATTTGTTCATCAATTAAAGACTTTAATTCTCTTGATAATACATCTGCTGCACCCTGAATTCCATCTTCATCAATATTTTTTATTTTCTTTATATCTATGGTTATATAGTTTCCTATTGGTTTTCCTAATGCTTTTTCCCCTTGTTCTGTTGTAATTTTTACTCTTGTTGTAGTTATTTCTTCACTGTCTATTACTTCTTCTGCTTCAACTCCCTCAATCTCATTTTCAATTTTATTGGCTTTCTTAAAAATCTCTCGTCTTTCAACTGCTAAATCTGTTCTAAAATTATACATATTCAATTCATTCCTCTCTAACAAGCAATACTTGTCTCTACAAATATTTTTTCAATTTTGTATAATTTTATTCAAATTATATTTATTTTTGTTGTAACTATTGAAAATTATGTAAATTTAGTATATAATAATAGAGTTTTAATTAATTAGATATAATTATAGTACTTATTCATTTCCATATTAGGAGGATGATTTACCTATCTTCTTTTACATATATGTAACCTTTCAACCCAGTTTAAGCAATGCTTAGGAGGATAAACAAATGTTAAGTTTAATTTTAGTAGTTTCAATTATAGTTTTAATGATTTACAGAAAAAAATCACTACCATTTAGTCCCAAAAAGTTTGAATGTTTCTATTCAAGTATCTTTATTATTGCTTTAATTCTTGCTGCTATATATGGTATTATGTTTTCTCAAATCTACTTCTGTAAATCCGATGTAGAAAACTATATTAAGTGCCATGAACAGGCAAGCGAATTAGAGAACATAATTCAAAAATTTGATAGTCCTTCTTTAGATTTTACAGATGAGGAAATTAATATCATCATAGAAGAACTGTCAGAGAAAAAATCAGAACTTGAAAAAGAAAAACTGCCAGACGAAGAAAAAATCAAATTTTATAGATTTTTGATTTATTTCGGCTAAAATTTATCTTAACAAGACTGAAACCCCAATCCGTAAAGGATTGGGATCTCTTTAAGCACAATACCTACATAATATACTTTCTAATCCTATATTTATATCAATATTACCTATTTTATAATTATAGTCTAAATTTATTAATTCTTGTAATATTGTTTCTAATTCACCTGTTTTAAAGTATTTACTTTGTGTTTTATATTTGTTTACTAAAAATGTTTGGTTTGGTTTTAAGTTTAATTCTGTGGCTATATTTCTATTTTGTTCTTCTGCTAATTTTACTATATATATTTTTTTGCAATGATTATATAGTGTAATTAATATTTTTTGTATTGGCTCTTTTGAGTATAATAATTCATTTAATATTCTTACTACTTCCCAAAGTAATG
>JAAWHY010000042.1 GCA_022795675.1 Clostridia bacterium | reverse complement strand
ATGAATTTTTAGGTAAAATTTAAAATTGTAGAGGAAATGTAGGGGCGCACAGTGTGCGTCCGTGAAATAATAGGATTTTAAAATTATAAAATATTAAATAAATGTAGGGGCAGGCCTTGCGTCTGCCCATCGAAGATAGAAATTATAATTTTTAAACATATAATCCTCCTCACAACCAGAAATTTATAGAAACAAACAATTTACAAAACTGCCAAAATATGATAATAATATATAAAATAAAACATGAGAGGAGAACAAATGGAATTAAATCAAGATGTTCAATATATAAAAGGAGTAGGACCAACAAAAGTAAAATTATTAAATAATTTGGGAATATATACATTAGAAGATTTAATTACATATTATCCTAGAGATTATGAAGACAGAGGAAAACCTAGAAAAATAGAAGACTTACAAGATGGAGAAGAAGCATTAATTAAAGCAATTCCAGCATCAAGATTTCATGTAATAAATGTAAAAAGAAATATGAAAATATGTAAACTACTTGTAAGAGACGAGACAGGAACAATGGAAATAGTTTGGTATAATCAACAATATCTAAAAGATAAATTCATAGGTGGAAAATGGTATAATTTTTATGGAAAAGTGAGTAAGAAAACAGGAACAGTAACAATGAATTCACCTGTATTTGATTCTGAAAACGAAACAAAAAACACAGGAAAGATTATTCCAATATATCCATTAACATATAAATTATCTCAAAATGTACTAAGACAAATAATAGAAAATGGATTAAAAATGGTTAATGGGCAAATAGAAGAAATAATACCAGACAACATATTAAAGGAATATAAATTAATAGGAGTAAATGAAGCAACAAATAAAATACATTTCCCAAAAGACTTTGAGGAATTTAAGCAGGCAAGACAAAGATTAGCATTTGAAGAACTATTAACAATGCAATTATTATTAAATAATTTAAAAAATAAAACAATAGAGAGTCATAATGGAATACAATTTGATGAAAATGTAAAAATGTCAGATATTATAAATTCACTACCATTTAGGTTAACAAAGGCACAATTAAGAGTTTTAGAAGAAATAGACAAAGATATGGAATCAAATAAAATAATGAACAGATTATTACAAGGAGATGTAGGTTCAGGAAAAACAATAGTAGCAATTATATCAGCATATAAAGCTGTAAAATCAGGATATCAAATGGCAATAATGGCACCAACATCAATTTTAGCAATACAGCATTTAGAAAGTTTTACACAAATATTAGAGCCATTTGGAATTAAATGTGAATTATTAATTAGCAATATGACTAAAAAGAAAAAAGAAGAAGTAATAGAAAAACTTGAAAAAGGGGAAATAGATGTATTAGTCGGAACTCATTCTATACTAGAAGAAAATATAGTATTCAAAAATTTAGGACTAGTTGTAACAGATGAACAGCATAGATTTGGAGTAAATCAAAGAAGTGTAATTTCAGCAAAAGGAAAAAATGTTGATACACTAGTTATGACAGCAACACCAATTCCAAGAACCTTAGGACTAATTTTATATGGAGACTTAGACATATCATCAATAGACGAATTACCACCAAACAGAAAAAAAATAGAAACATATGCAGTAACAAAAGGAATGGAAGAAAGAATAAATAATTTCATAAAAAAGCAAATAAATGAAGGAAGACAATGTTATATAGTGTGTCCATTAGTCGAAGAAAATGAAGAAATAAATGCAAAATCAGTAATGGAAATGGTAGAGATTTATAAAAATCAAGTATTTACAGAATTTAGAGTTGAATATATGTATGGAAAAATGAAACAAAAAGAGAAAGACCAAATAATGCAAGAATTCAAAGACGGAAATATAGACATATTAATATCAACAACAGTGATAGAGGTTGGAGTAAATGTTCCAAATGCAAGTATAATGGTAATACAAAATGCAGAAAGGTTTGGACTTGCAACTTTGCACCAATTAAGAGGAAGAGTAGGAAGAGGAGAATATCAATCATATTGTATACTAAAATATCAAGGACATTCAGACACAATAATGCAAAGAATGAAAGTTATGCAAGACACGAATGATGGATTTGTAATATCTGAAAAGGATTTAGAACTAAGAGGAACAGGAGACTTTTTTGGAACAAAACAACATGGTTTGCCAGAATTTAAAATAGCAAATTTATTTGAAGATATAGATACATTAAAGCAAGTGCAATTAGTAGCGAATAGAATATCTAAAGAAGATCCTAATTTAGAAAAAAAAGAGAATCTAAAATTAAGAGAAATGATAAACAAAAGGTTTAGTGGAAGAATTGAGATATAAAATTTGCATTATTAGCAAAAAAGTGGTATAATAAAATTATGTCAACGATCAGAAAAATAGAGTCAAGCGATGGGATGTAGTTCATAGCTTAGATTCGGAAAAACGGGGGAAAGGCAATGAAAGCAACAAGAAAAACTATTATACGGTGTTTTAGATTTGCAATAACACTGGGAAGCTTCGTTTCAACAGTTTATATGTATAGATTGTTGAGAGAAATTCTGCCAAACACACGGATAGATGGAGGAACTCTATTAATGTTCATAGTTATAATCGTAAGTGTGTACATTTTTATTTGGAGTCTTCCAAACTTTCTGAGAGAAACTTGGGATTTAACCAAGAATGTAAAAAGGCGGATTTGGAAAACAATAAGAAAAATGAAGCTGATTTGAGACAAAAGAAAGGCAGTATGAAAGGGCTTGGTGTAAACCAAGTCCTTTCATTTAATTTTAAATTTGCATTATTAGCAAAAAAGTGCTATAATATTATTATGTTAATAATCAGAAAAATAGAGTCAAGCAGTGAGGTGTAGTTCATAGCTTAGACTCAAAATTAAAGGAGGAAATCTATATGAAGAAAGTTTTTCGGTTACTGGATGAAATTTACTTAGTTATTATCTTGGGAGGGATACTCTCATTTGGAGTCATATGGATAACTCCGATTCTCATCGAGCATTTTTTCAAAGCCCAGGAACTGCAAAGGATGGGGACATCGTCGTCAGAGGAAAATTGTCTAACACTTTTGTGTCTGGTGTTCCTAATTGTTCTAGCATGTGCACTTTATTGGTGCATTAGGCAGATAGCGTGGAGGATTTCTCAGAGAGACTCTTGGACGCTTAACAGGTCTAGGTGTACATATTCTGAGTTATTTGAGGAATATCCAAACAAGAGAGTTCTTCAGAAAATTCTTTTTGAAGAAATCAAGGATGGTATTCCAATTCCAGAGGAAGAAGAACTCTGGAGAACACTGTCAGAAATGCCAGAGAAAGAACTAAGGGAAGCAATAAAGCAACGTAAAGAACTTATCGATGAAATGCAGAGAGAGGGGATAGTTGCGGATATTAACACTGACTAGGATTTAAGCATTAGGGAGGCTAATAGCCTCCCTTTCGCTTTGCCATAAGGACGGAGAATTTTGGCAATTTTAATTTGGTAAGTCAAACATATTGAATTAATTGGAAAAATGTGCTATTATATTAAATATTATTTAAGAAGAAATAGAAGATGTTGGAAAACTATATGGAAAACTATTTTCCATATATATGCTAGTAAAAGGAGGAATATATACATGGAAAAAGTGCAACCAAGAACATTGCCAGGATTTATGGAGTTATTACCTAATGAGCAGATAGTGTTTAATGATATTAAGGAGAAAATTCAGAAATCATATGAGAGGTTTGGTTTTTTACCATTAGATACTCCAATAATAGAAGACGCAGAAGTTTTACTTGCAAAGGCTGGAGGAGAAACCGAAAAACAAATATATAGATTTAATAAAGGAGAAAATGATTTAGCCTTAAGATTTGATTTAACAGTTCCACTTGCAAAATATGTGTCTGAATATTATGGAGAACTTAATTTCCCTTTTAAAAGATATCAAATAGGAAAAGTATATAGAGGAGAAAAAGCACAAGCAGGAAGATATCGCGAATTTTATCAATGTGATGTTGATATAATTGGAGATGGGGAGCTTAGTATTATACATGATGCCGAAATCCCAAGTATTATATATACAACATTTAAGGAACTAGGATTTGAAAAATTCACAATACATATAAATAATAGAAAAATTTTAAACGGTATATTTGATGAAATAGGAAGTATAGACAAAACAACAGATATATTAAGAATAATAGATAAAATAGAAAAAATTGGAGCAGAAAAAGTACAAGAAGAACTATCAGGGCTAGGAATAGCTGAAAAAGAAATACAAACAATAATGAGTTTTATAGAAATATCAGGAACAAACTCAGAAAAAATACAAACATTAAAAGAATTAGGAATAAAGTCAGAAATATTTAATACAGGTTTAAATGAACTTGAGCAAGTAATAAACTTAATAAAAGTATGTGGAGTTCCAGAGAAAAACTTTGAGATAGACTTAACAATAGCAAGAGGTTTGGACTATTATACAGGAACAGTATATGAGACATTTTTAGACGATTACAAAAAGTTAGGAAGTGTATGTTCAGGTGGGAGATATGAAAACCTAGCAGAATATTATACAGATAAAAAACTACCAGGAGTAGGAATATCAATAGGACTTACAAGATTTTTCTATCAAGCAAGAAAAGAAGGACTAATAAAATCAGAAAAAACATCAATATCAAAAGTTTTAGTACTTCCAATGACAGACAATCTAGAAAAATGTATGGAAATTGCATCAAAACTGAGAGAAGCAAAAATAAACACAGAGATATATCTAGAAGATAAGAAAATAAAATCAAAATTCAAATATGCAGATAAATTAAATATACCATTTGCGGTGGTAATTGGAGATGATGAAATTGCAAACAATAAAGTGACATTAAAAAATATGACAACAGGGGAACAGGAAACATTAACAATTGAAGAGACTATAAAAAAATTGAATTCATAATTAAAAATAATTAATGAATTAATAAATTCTCTAAACTCAATCTCATCTAAACAATTTTTCGAATTGATTAATTATTAATTATTTCGTAAATACATACAAAATAGAAAGGAAAATATAAATGAAAGAGAAATTAGAACAGATTTACAAAGAAGCCAAAGAGCAAATCGACAAAATAGATGTAACTCAAGGGCTAAATGACTTAAGAATTAAATATTTAGGTAAAAAAGGACAACTAACAGAAATTCTTAAAGGAATGGGAAAACTTTCACCAGAAGAAAGACCAAAATTAGGAAGTATAGTAAATGAAATTAGAGATTCAATAGTAGAAGCAATTGAAACAAAAGAAAAAGAATTAAAACAAAAGGAACTAAATAAAAAATTAGAAAAAGAAAAAATAGACATAACTCTACCAGCAACAAAAATTACAAGAGGAAGCAAACATCCTATAAATAGAGTAATAGAAGAAATACAAGATTTATTTGTATCAATGGGATATGATGTAATTTCAGGACCAGAATTAGAAACAGACGAATTCTGCTTTGAAAGATTAAATCTTCCAAAAGGGCATCCAGCAAGGGATATGCAAGATAGTTTCTACATTACAAATGAATATCTGTTAAGAACACAAACTTCAGCAGTTCAAGCAAGAACAATGTTAAACTATGGAGGAAACAAACCAATAAGAATGATATGTACAGGAAAAACATATCGTAGAGAAGATGATGCAACACATTCTCATCAATTTAACCAAGTAGAAGGATTAGTTATAGATGAAAAGGATAAAAATGTATCATTAGCCGACTTAAAAGGAACACTTGAAATATTTATGAGAAAGATGTTAGGGGAAAAAACAGAATTAAGATTTAGACCAAGTTATTTCCCATTTACAGAACCATCTTACGAAGTAGATGTTACATGTTTTAAATGTGGAGGAAAAGGTTGCAATTTATGCAAACAGACTGGTTGGATAGAACTTTTAGGAGCAGGAATAGTTCACCCAAATGTATTAAAAATGAATGGATATGACCCAGAAAAATATGGAGGATTTGCTTTTGGAACAGGGATTGACCGTTTAGCAATGTTTAAATATGGTATTACAGATATGAGATATCTTTATGCTAACGATGTGAGGTTCTTGAAACAGTTTGATCGTTTAGATAAATAAGAATAATATAAATAATTAATGAATTAATAAATTCTCAAAATTATACAATTCAATTTCATAGAAAATGTAATAAATTAATTTACAGCGCCCTCTCGACACGCTCGAGATTCCCTATAAATGAATTTATAACATTCTCTACTTCAATCTCATTTAAATAATTTTTCGAATTGATTAATTATTAATTATTTCCTGAATATACACAAAATAGAAAGGAAATGAGAAAATGAAATTAAGTACAAATTTCGTAAAAGACTATGTAGATATAGATGTTGATTTAAGGACATTAGCAGAGGATATGACAAGAGTAGGAAATGAATATGATAGTGCAGAAAAACTTATTCCAGCCACAAAACTTGTTATAGGAAAGGTATTAGAATGTATACCACACCCAGACTCAGACCATTTGCACTGCTGTAAAGTAGATATAGGGAATGAAGTTATAAATATAGTATGTGGAGCTCCAAATGTTAAAGAAGGGATAAAAGTTATAGTAGCTTTAGACGGTGCAGAGCTTCCAGAAATTACAATCAAAAAAGGAATGATAAGAGGTCAGGAATCAAATGGAATGATATGCGCATTATATGAAATAGGACTTGATAAGAAGTTTTTATCAGAAGAAGACAAAAATGGAATTCATATATTAGGAGAATCCGCAGTAGTTGGAACAGACCCAGTAAAATATATGGGATTAGATGATGAGGTTATAGACTTTGAACTTACAGCAAATAGAGGAGATTTATTAAGTATATTAGGTATGGCTTATGAGATAGGAGCTATATATGATAAAAAGGTTAAAACTGTAGATATATCTCATAATGAGACAGGTGAAGACTTAAGCAAAAGTTTTAATATAAAAGTAGAAACAGAAAATTGTAGTCTATTTTTAGCAAGAAAGGCTCTTAATGTGAAAATCGCTGAAAGTCCAGAATTTATACAAAATAGACTAATTGCTTCAGGAATTAGACCAATAAACAATGTTGTAGACATTAGTAACTATGTAATGCTTGAACTTGGTCAACCACTACATTTCTACGATGCAGATAAACTAGGAGATACTATACAAGTTAGAATGGCATATAATGGAGAAAAATTAATAACTTTAGATGGCGGGGAAAGAACACTAGATGAAAGCGATATAGTAATTGCAAATGGAAAAGAATCAATAGGGCTTGCAGGAGTTATGGGAGGATTTGATACAGAAATAACAGAAAATACTAAGAATGTAATAATCGAAGCGGCAATATTTGATGGAGTAAAAGTAAGAAAAACTTCAAAGAAAATAGTAAGAAGTGAAGCAAGTAATCGTTTTGAAAAAGGATTAGACCCAAATAGAACATATATGGCAATGGAAAGAGCAGTAAAACTTTTAGAAGAATATGCAGGAGCTGAAATTAAAACAGGAACAGTCATATATGATAAAACTGATAAAGAGAATAAAACAATTGACATTACTGCTAGAAATATAAATGATGTTTTAGGGGCAAAAATATCAGATGAAGAAATAATTAAAGTTTTTGAAAAATTAGGTTTTATAGCAATCAAAAATGGAGAAAAAATAACAGTTACAGTTCCAAAAAGGAGATTAGACATTTCAATAAAAGAAGACTTAATAGAAGAAGTGAGTCGTATATATGGAGTAGATAATATACAAGGAACATTACCAATAACACCAATGAAAATGGGAACAGTAGATAAGACAGAACGTGAAATAAGAAATAAAATGATAGCATTAGGATTAAATGATACATTACCATATATATTAATAAACAATAAAGACTCACATAAATTTACAAACGATAAATTTGAAGAATTAAAACTACTAGATCCAATGACAGAGGAAAGAAGTACCTTAAGATATAGCATAATTCCATCATTATATAAACTATATGAATATAACAAATCACATTATGTAAAAGATGTAAATATATTTGAGATAGGAAAAGGTTTCTGGAAAAAAGAAGAGAAATGTGGAGAAGACTTAAAGCTTGCAGTGCTTATGACAGGTGAATATTACTTAGGAATAGACAATAAAAAGAATGTTGATTTCTATGTAATCAAAGGAATTGCAGAAGAAATACTTGATTATCTAGGATATGAAAATAGATACAGTTTTGTAATGCCAAAAGACGAAATATCAGAATTCCATCCAGGTCAAGTAGCAGAAATTAATGTAAATGGAGAAATAGTAGGAATTGTTGGAAGAGTACATCCTGCGATATCTAAAGACAAAGTATTTGTATTAGAAATTAACTTAGAAAAATTATTAGCAAAGAAAACAGGAAAGATGAAATTTAAAGATATATCTATATATCCAGAAGTAAAAAAAGATATAGCAATTGTAGTAGATAAAAACATAACATCAGATGAGATAGCCAAAACTATAAAAGCAAATGGTGGAAAGCTATTAATAGAAAGTGAAGTATTTGATGTATATGAAGGAGAAAATTTACCAGAAGGAAAAAGAAGTATAGCATATTCATTAACATTTGGAGCAAATGATAGAACTTTAACAGACGAAGAAGTAAATCCAATTATTGAAAAGATCGTAGCGGGATTGGAGAAGGCATTTTCTGCCGAATTAAGAAAGTAGGTTTGCAAACTATAGATGTGCATGATGAGAGGCAACTATATTAATTTTTTTAACGAACTCAAAAGGCCCCGTAATGTGCGAAAGAAACAGATAATGTTAAAGATACGTTACATTACTTTGCTGGTAATCTGTGAGCAGCAGGCTGTTTGAGCTTCGCTTACAAAATTAATATAGTTGCCTCAATTAATTTGCAAATGAGAAAGGAATAGATAAATGAAAATAAATATAGTAATGGTCGAACCAGAAATTCCACAAAACACAGGAAACATAGCTAGAACCTGTGCAGCAATAGGAGCAAAACTACATCTAGTATATCCATTAGGATTCTCAATAACAGACAAATACCTAAAAAGAGCAGGACTAGACTATTGGGATAAATTAGACATAGAAGAACACACAACATTAAATGCATTCCTAGAAAAATATAAACCAGAAGCACACAATATGTTTTTAGCTTCTACAAAATCAAAAAAATCTTACTCAGATGTAGACTACAGTAATATGGAAGAAGTATTCATATTATTTGGAAAAGAAACCAAAGGTTTACCAGAAGATCTAATACAAAAATATATGGAAAAAGCAATAAGAATTCCAATGAGAGACACTTTAAGGTCATTAAATTTATCAAACTCAGTAGCAATAATAGCGTATGAAATATTAAGGCAAATAGATTTTGATGGGCTAGAAGAAACTAGTGATTATTTTGTATAGGGGTATTACTACTCCTACAAGTAAGGATTGTAGCAAGAGAATCACCAAGCTGAGTAAAAACAGCAGAAAGAATAGACAATTCATCATCAGTAGAATTATCAGCAATTAAACAAGATAAAGTTGAAATCAAAGTAACTAATTCACAAGAACTCATAGAAAATCTCCTAAATACATATATGATATATAATATGAAACAAATAAAACAATGTTAATAGAAAAAGGAACGTTTGATATTTTCACTTTTGTGGAAATATCAAACATTCCTTTTTACATATTAAATTATGCATTTTTTGCTAGTTCTGCTAATTTTGCAAAAGCAGTAGCATCTGTTACAGCTAACTCAGCAAGCATTTTTCTATTAATTTCAACATTAGCCTTTTTTAATCCTGAGATTAATTTGCTATATGTTAAACCATTCATTCTTGCAGCAGCATTAATTCTTGTAATCCATAGTTTTCTAAAATCACTCTTTTTATCTTTTCTTCCGATATAAGCATACATTCCAGATTTCATAACAGCTTGTTTAGCGTTTCTAAATCTATAATGTTTAGCTCCATAATATCCTTTAGCTCTTTTTAATATTTTTTTATGTTTCTTACGAGTGATCATTGCAGTTTTAACTCTTGCCATTTTAAATTCCTCCTATTTTAATATTATTCCTTTCAAATATAGAGATCAGATTGGAAAGAAATTGTTATTTGGCTAGGCGTTCAAAAAAGAAATACCGGAGGCGTGCTTGTGCACGTTGAGGATTTTCTTTTGAAGAACAACAACGCCAAAGGGCAATTTATTTTCAATCTTAGTTTCCATATGGTAACATCTTCTTAATACCCTCTACACAAGTCTTATCTGCATAAGCATTTTGTATTTTTCCAGATTTCTTTTGTCTTGTAGTTTTGTTAGCTAAAAGATGTCTTCTATTAGATTTTGTTCTTTTAACTTTTCCAGTAGCTGTATAGTGATATCTTTTTGCAGCTGCTTTGTTTGTTTTTAATTTTGGCATTTTAATTCACTCCTTCTAAAATTTAAATTTTATAATAATTAAATAAAGTTATTTGATTGATTTAGGTTGTAAAATTATAAACATGTTTTTACCTTCTAATAAAGGTTTCTTTTCAGGAACAGAAACATCAGAAAGCTCTTCAATAAATTTATTTAAGATATTCTCACCAAGTTTTACGTAATTCAATTCTCTTCCACGGAAGCGAACTGTAATCTTTACCTTAGAACCATCTTCAATAAATTTTTTAGCATTTTTACATTTGAAATTGAAATCATGATCCTCAGTATTTGGTGTAATACGTATTTCTTTAATTTCAAAAGTCTTTTGCTTTTTCTTAGCTTCTTTCTCTTTCTTAGCTTGTTCAAATTTATACTTTCCATAGTTCATTATTTTACAAACTGCTGGTTTATTATTTGGGGCAACTAAAACTAAATCTAAATCCTTTGAACTTGCTAAATCTAGAGCAGCACTTGTTTTCATAACGCCAAGTTTTTCACCATCATCAGAAATAACTTGAACCTCATTAAAACGAATCTGTTCATTAACTTGTAATTCTTGTTTTATAAAAAACACCTCCATATGTTTTATGTATGAACAAAAAGATGTAGTGATCTTTGTTCTATAAAAAAAACCTGTCATAAGACAAGCCAATCCACATATTATTAGAAATAAAATATCAACCTTTTTCCATAAGATAAGGTGAGAAGTGGATGACTTCTTCTTAGCGATTTATTAATCAACAGATAATATAATACAATAAATTAAAAAAAATGTCAAGACTTTATTGACATTTTTTAGAAAATGTATTAAAATATTGTGGTATTGTAAAAATATGTTTTAATTTATAAGGCTATTATCCGGTAATTATAGTTTTAAGAATTAAAATATATATTTATATACAAAACAAAGTTCAAAAAGAACATAAATGTTATAGAAGATTAAATTTTCTATAATATTAAAATATAGGAATGAAT
>JAAWHY010000041.1 GCA_022795675.1 Clostridia bacterium | reverse complement strand
TTTTTTATACAATTAAATTTAAAAAATCAATATTATTTATTATATATCAAAATTTTTATTCATACATTTTTCAAAAACTCTAATTGTCTCATTTGCTCTAAATAGGCTATTACTCTAACATTTTATTATTTTATAATTTAATGACATTAAGGATTTAGGAGTATGATTCCCTACTACATGACCTTCGTTTACCATTCTTTGAACTATATCACCTGCTGTGTTTAGATAATGACCTGTTATAAAGAATGTTGCTTTTACATCGTTTTCTTTTAGGGCGTCTAATATTTTTTCTGTATATCCTGCTTCATATCCTCCATCAAATGTTAAGTATACATATTTTTTATCTTTGTTTCCCATTGCAATACCATTATATTGCTCCATTAGTTTTACATTTGTTGCACCTAAGTCTGGTTGTTCATTGTTTGGCACTCTTTTTACTCCCCATCCAATTCTTGTGTTACTTAAAGCTGTACTACTTGTTGTTATACTTTCTTTATAGTTTTCATTAAAAGTTATTATAAATGCAATTGTAAGTATCATTACAATTCCTGCACTGATTTGTATTATTCTCTTTTTCATAAGGTTTCCTCCTCATAGTCTTTTATTTAATACTATGAAAATAAAAAAATAATATAACAAAAAGTTTTATGAATCTTGCTACAGTATAACAATCGTCAATCCCGAAGAACTATTAATATTCTATTGATTAAATTTTACCGTATGTTTTAATTGGTTTCGAATTTTTACATTTTTGTATTTTGTTCCTTGACATTATCTTGTTTTTATCGTAGTATTATTTAGTAATTTAAAAATTAATGTAAATATGTCGATTTTTATATATAATACTTATATTTTTTATTTGGGAGCGAAAAATATGTTAAATATTGTTTTATGTGATGATAACTTGTCCTTCCTGAATGGATTAGAAGATATGTTGTATAAACTATTTATTAAACATAATTTAGATGCCAATATTAGCTTTAGGACTGATTGTACTTCTAAATTGCTAAAACATATAGAAAATAATCCTGTTGATATACTATTTTTAGATATTACTTTAAAGAATAAAAATGTTGGATTGAGTATTGCTGAAGAAATAAGGAAAATAAATAAAAGTCTCCATTTAATTTTTACTACTGCTCATTTTGAGTTTGTTATGGAGGCTTATAAAGTTAATGCTTTTGATTACCTTGTAAAACCAATTTCTCAGGATAAACTTGAGGAAACTTTACTTAGGTTAATAGATTATTTAGATAATTTTAATAACCGTTTTATTAAAATTAATAGTACTACTTTTATTAATCAAGATGATGTCCATTATATTAGAAAAGATGGCATGAAATTAATTTTTCATACTAAAGATAATGAGTTTGAGACTTATAATTCTTTTTCTAAGATCAAAAATAATCTACCTCGTCATTTTGTTAGATGTCATAAGTCTTTTATTGCAAATGTATCTAATATAAGCCATGTTGAAGCTGGAACTAACACTATATTTTTTAATAATAGTAGTAAATGCTATATTGGTCCTAGATATAAAGAAGAATTTATGGAAAAGATAAATATTTGAATTTCTATATTTTTTAATTTTTTTACTTTTTTGGATGTGTATCATACATCCTTATTTTTTAGGACTGTGAATTGTAAATATATATTGATTTAACAGTAATTTGCATATATTTAGGTTAATTTTTACTTATTAGTTTATTTATATTGATAAATTTGCGTTTTTGGCTTTTGTTCCTTGACATTATAATGTTTTTATCATAGTATTATTTAGTAATTTGAAAAATTTATGTAAATATGTCGAATTTTCTGTCAATACTTATATTTTTTATTTGGGAGCGAGAAATATGTTAAATATTGTGTTATGCGATGATAACTTATCCTTCTTAAATGGATTAGAAGATATACTGTATAGACTATTTGTCAAACACAATTTAGATGCATGTATTAGTTTCAAAACTGATTGTACTTCTAAATTGCTAGAACATATAGAAAATAATCCTGTTGATGTTCTATTTTTAGATATTAATTTAAAGAATAGAAATGTTGGATTGAGTGTTGCTGAAGAGATAAGAAAAATAAATAAAAGTCTCCATTTAATTTTTACTACAGGTCATTTCGAGTTTGTTATGGAGGCTTATAAAGTTAATACTTTTGATTATCTTGTAAAACCTATTTCACAAGATAAGCTTGAAGAAACACTACTAAGACTTACAAATTATTTGGATACTTCTAATAACCATTTTATTAAGATTAATAGTACTACTTTTATTAATCAAGATGATGTTCATTATATTAAAAAAGATGGTATGAAATTGATTTTTCATACTAAAGATAATGACTTTGAAACTTACAGTTCTTTTTCTAAAATTAAAACATCATTACCTCGTGATTTTGTTAGATGTCACAAGTCTTTTATTGCTAATATATCTAATATAAGTCATATAGAGTCTAATACTAATACTATATTTTTTAATAATAGTAGTAAATGTTATATTGGTCCCAAATATAAAAATGAATTTATGGAGGTGATAAATGTTGGAAATTCTTCAAACAATTTGGATAGCATTAACTACACCTAATGAAGGTTTAACTGCTATTCTTTTTAATAAATTTGGAATACCTTTTGTTTTTATTGAATTGACTGTTAATGTATTACTTTTTACTACTGTCCTAAATATTAAATACCGTAATAAACAAATGATTTTGTATGTTTTATTACTTTCACTCTTATCAGGTATTTCTAATACTTTCTTAGATAAACCTTATAGTACTTATATAAATATGATTATATGTGCTATATTAGTATATTTTATTTTTAATGTAAGTTTACTGAAAAGTATACTATCAGAAATAATTATTATGATTATTAGTAGTCCATTAGAAATTTTATCTGTAAGATTTTATTTAGCATTTTTTGATATTCCATATGATGTTGCATTTAGCATTCCTTTATTTAGACTATCAATTACATTAACAATATATTTAGTTATGTTTCTTATTTGGTTACTATTAAAAAGACTTAAATATTCAATTCTACTTTCTGATAATTTAAGTAAAAGTAATAAAGTTGTAATTTTTCTCAACTCAATAGTTGGAATTATAACTATATCTACACAATTTTACTTAGCTTGCTATTATAGTAATAATCTCCCTTTGGCAATTAGTGTATTAAGTCTTTTGACTTTGGTCGCTTACTTTTTCATAAGTATTTTTAGTTTGTTTAAAACTACTAAATTAGAAATAACTAGTCAAAATTTAGAACAAGCTAAGGATTACAATAATACATTAAAACTTTTATATGACGATATTCGTACATTTAGACATGATTTTGGTAATATAGTTCAATCAATAGGTGGATATGTAGATAATAATGACATTTCTGGTCTAAAGCAATATTATAAACAGTTACAATTAGATTGTGAAGATGTGAAAAGCTTAGAAATGCTAAATCCAACTATAATTGATAATCCTGCTGTATATAGTTTATTGACTTCAAAATATCACAAAGCTACAGATTTAGGTATTTCAATGAAGATACATGTATCACTAAAATTAGAAAAACTTAATATGAAGATTTATGAATTTACTAGAGTTCTTGGTATCTTACTTGATAATGCAATTGAAGCCTGTGAGAACTGTGATGAAAAGATTATTAATTTAGAAATTAGAAGAGATGAAAAATCTCCTAGACAATTATTACTTATTCAAAATACTTATTTTGATAAAAATGTAAATTTAGAGAGAATTAATGAAAAAGGCTATACTACTAAGAAAAATGATGGTAACCCTCATGGATTAGGTTTATGGGAAGTTAATAGAATTTTGAAAAGAGCTAAGAACTTAAATCTATACACTACTAAAGATTCTATCTTTTTTACACAACAATTAGAAATTTATGATAAATAGAAAAAGAGCATGATTAAATTTGCTCTTTTTTCTGTATATTAAAAGGTTATTTGGAGTTTTCCAAATAACCTGATTTTATATTTGTAATTTGTAACTTTTAAGTTTATGATAGCGTCGAATTTCTATCATTTTAAGGAAATATTATATTTTTATTTAATTTTCTATGATATTTAATTTTTCATAAAAGATAAAACTATATTATTTATCTTTTTTTATTAATGATGCTGGCATTTTAGGTTGATGAAATATTCCTAAAACCCAACAACTTGAGCTTGAATTTTTTGCTGTATTTTCTGCAATTTTAGCAATTGTCTTTACCATATTCCCTCCCCTTCCTTTGTTAAGTTTAAGTATATAATCAAAAGTCTCCTGCCGGCTTAAGAAACTTTAGATTAACAATTTTAATCTGTATAAACTTCATGCCCATATTTATTATGGTATAGTTTATACATTGGTCTTGTTATAAATATTGAATGTATTAAACATCCAATTATTAATATATTGGAAACAATAATATATTTATTTGATAATATTATTGCTACAAACAAAGTTAAGGTCATTGTTACATATGACATTATTTTTTTGAATCTTCTTTCCTTTTTTCTTAAAATTGGAACTGCTTCTGTATCTGCTGGAGCATATATACTTATTACTATCATACTAAATATCCATACTAATATAATGGTTATATATCTATATGTACTTGGTATTAATGGTAAAGTTTTACTTATTAGTACATTTCCACAATAAATTGCTGGTGTTGTAATAATACAGGCTAAATGACTTTTTGCATGTACACCTCCAACAAAATATTTGTATGGTAATAGCATTATATAAGTTAATATGGTTAATTTTAATACTCCTAAAACGTATGCTATTCCTAGCATTATGAATAGTTTGGGTATTTCTCCAATTATCATTTGTAATCCGTAATTTATGACTTCAGCACGTTCCTCATCAATGTCTGGCATTTCTTTTTTTATTCTTGCCAATATAAAATCACAAATTTTATCAATCATTTCTTGTCTTCCCCTTTATAAGTTTGTTGATATTTAGATTTTATACTTTAATTTCTAAATTGTTTCATTTTGTTTATGAAATACGAAAAATCATTTACGAAATTTGTCGTTTTTTGTTTCGTAAATGATTTTTGGTTTTTTATAAAAATAAATTTTAAAAATTGCAAGACTATTCTAATATTTTCCAAGTGCCTACTTTCTGTGGTAAACATTCAAATGTTAGTTTTTCTTTTGTTATAGGATGGTCAAAACTTAATTTATGTGCCCATAGTGCTATCTGTTTTCCATGCCCTCTTGTACCATATTTTTGGTCTCCATATATACTATGATTTATATTGGATAATTGCACTCTTATTTGATGATGTCTTCCTGTATGTAAGTTTATCTTTACAACAGACAAATCTATTTCTTCATTGTATTTTATTACTTCATAGTCTAATATTGCTAGTTTTGAGTTCTTTGTTCCTTCTTTTACTATTTTACTTAAATTATTTCTTTCATTTTTTAATAAATAGTTTTCTAAATGTCCCTTTTCCTTTTCAAATTTTCCATCTGCTACTACTAGATATTCCTTTTTTAGTTCTTTGTTTCTGACTTGTTCACTTAGTCTTCCTGCTGATTTTGAGGTTTTGGCAAATACCATGACTCCTCCAACTGGTCTATCTAATCTATGTATTAATCCTAAGTATACATTTCCTGGTTTGTTATATTTTTCTTTTATATATTGTTTTATTATTGTTAGCATATCTTTGTCCCCTGTCTTGTCTCCTTGTGATGGAATATTAGGCATTTTTTCTACTACTATTATGTGGTTGTCTTCATATAAAATATTTAGCATTTTTTTCTCCTTTTTTGAATTTTTGAATATTTGAAGTTCTACTGTTCCCAACGTCCATAGATTCCTGCTGGCAATACCAATTTTGAATTGGTCATTGGCAACCCAATTTCCCCTGAGGAGAATCTTCCTTTATATTTTGGATTTATATTTATTCTTAATATATTTTCTAAGACAGTAGATGATATTCCTGTGGTGTAAGAGTTTATTAAGAAAAATAGTGGTTTATCTGATAGCACATTTGTACATAATTTTATTAAGTCTGATATATTGTTTTCAAATTGCCAGATTTCTCCATTTGCTCCTCTTCCATATGATGGTGGATCCATTATTATTGCATCATATTTGTTTCCTCTTCTTATTTCTCTATTAACAAATTTGTTTACATCATCTATTATAAATCTTACTGGATTTTTTTGTAGTCCTGATGAAATTATATTTTCTTTTGCCCAACTTACCATTCCTTTTGAACTGTCTACATGACATACACTTGCTCCTGCATAACTACATGCTACTGTTGCTCCTCCTGTGTATGCAAATAGATTTAATACTTTTATTTCTCTTTTAGCTTTTTGTATTTTGTCTATCATCCAGTCCCAATTTACAGCTTGCTCTGGAAATAACCCTGTATGCTTAAATCCCATTGGTTTTATGTTAAAGGTTAAGTCTCTATATTTTATTTGCCAAGCCTTTGGTAAGTGATTTACATATTCCCAGTTTCCTCCTCCTGTTTTACTTCTATTGTATCTAGCATTTATGTTTTTCCATTTATTGGGAAATGTTTTTTCTTTCCATATTATTTGTGGATCTGGTCTTACTAAATATACTTTTCCCCATCTTTCTAATTTTTCTCCATCTGCCATATCTATTATTTCATAATCTTTCCAGTTATTTGCTATGTTCATGTTTACTTTTTTCCTTTCTTAAGGTTATATTTTCATATTAAATTTGTTTAAATAAAAATTGACTTTTTCTAATAATCTGTGTATAATATATATAGAAAATGAGAAACCGTAGTAATATGGTTACCACTTATAAATGTAATAACAACACATTCCATTGGTTCAAAAAGTAGAATGTGTTGTTATTTTATTCCTTATTTAAAATTTTATTAATATATTGTATGTATATAATTGATAATAAGGCTACGTTTACGGTTAATGATACCATTAATGCAAATATTAAAAGTAATATAATACTCATAAACACCACCTCACCTTCCGATAGCAAAGCTATCAAGTAAAGTGGCAACACAACTACTTATCTCATATCTATCTTCATATACTATACAACATTATTTACAAAAAAGCAAGCGAACATAGTAAGATTTTACAAATTTTTGTTTTTATGTTAAGACTCAAACTTTATCTTAAACTATATAAACGATTTCATTGTTTGGAAAGTATTTTTTTAATTGTTCTCTAAAGAATTTCTCTCCTTCTTTTCTTATTTCTTCTTTATACCAATATTTTCCTCTGCCTCTTCCTGTCATTTTTTCTTTATTATATAAGTTTATTGCATTTGGAAATGCTTCTTCATTTATTTTTGTGTGTACATAACTGTAGGTCATAAATATTACTTCGAGGAATAGATCCTTTTTTGCTTTTTCTGTAAGTTCTTCATTTAGTCTTTTTATTAGTTCTAAGTATAGTTCTTTCCAGTTTTCTACAAATATTACTGGTGCAATTAATATTCCAATTTTGTACCCCGCTTCTTTTAATTTATTTATGGCTTCTATTCTCCCTTTTAACCTAGATGTTCCAAATTCTACTTTGTTAATTATTTCTTCTGGATTTACACTCATTCTTACTATTACATTTCCTTTATGATTAAGTGGTAATATATTGTCTACCATATCGAATTTTGTTGGAAATGTTAGCTTTCCTTTTTGGGCTTTAAAGTTTTCTATTGTCCATACTAAATTATTTGTAATTGTATTTTCTAGAATTAAGTCACTATTACTCCCAATTTCAAATGTAAGTTCTTTTTCTGATTTGTTTGATGTTTTTATTATTTTTTCTAACATTTCTTCTCTATTAACAAATAATCTTAAATATGCACATTTATTATAATTACATACTAAATAACAATACATACATGCTGCTATACATCCTGATGATGTGTATGGCACTAGATAGTCTGAAATTTTATGATTTTCTACAAATTTATGCGTCTTTCTGATTCCTATTATTAGATTTGCCTTCATATTTAGGAATTCCTTGTTTTCTTTTTTTCTCATTTCTTCTATCGCATTATGGCTTTGTATCTCTATTTTGGGAGTTTCTTTGTATTTTTCTAATAATTCCTTTCCTAGTGGATAGTTTTCAATTTCTTTTTCAAAATAAATAGCTTTGGGATTGAACATTATTTTCCTCCTTTTTTATTAATGTTTCCCAAAACTATTTTATTTATGTAGCAAAAGAATCCTTGCATCTTCTATTATATATTTCTTATTTTTTTATAACAGATGATTATATTAGTTATTAATATTAAACATATTAATGCTATAATTTCTATATTACTTCCTGTTTTTGGTAGTTTACCTGTAACTGTAGTTTTATCGGTTTTATTGTTGGCTTTGTCTTCTTTTTCTTGTTCTTCAGTTATTGCTGTATTTCCTAATGTTTCTGATTTATCTTCATCTTCTAGTTTTTCTGTATGCTCTGGTATATTTGGTTTTTCTGTATCTTCTGATGTGTCTGGTTTTTCTACTTCCTCTGGTGCTTGTATTTTTTGTAATATTGATACTTTTCCAATGTAATTTGCTCCTAAGTTTTTGTCCCATATATTAGCATTTGCTAATTGGATAGTTTTGTAATTTTTATCTGTATTTATATCTCCATATTGTGAAATTCTTAAATATATATTCCATTCTCCTATTTCTATATCTTCTGGTAATGATACTACTATGTCTATATCTGAAATTTCTTTGGAATTCCATTTAGTTACATCTATATTAATTGGTATTTCTTCAATTTTTCCTGCCTTTTCTAATACTAAACTTACTTTCTTTTCATTTATTAAATTTGCAAATCCTACGTTTTCTATCTGTAATTTTATTTTCAAATTATCATTTTTATAAAATTTATTTATAATTTCTGATTTTCTTAAAACAAATCTATATCCTAAATGATTCGATATATATTTATATCCTGTTTGTCCTACATATAGTTTATTATCTCCATCATAAGTTTCTTCTTTCCACTTATTAATAACAGTATTATTCCATTCTGAGTTTAAATATGTTGTGTGTGTTCTAAAAGCTTCTTCTGACATGTATCTTGCTGTATTTAAAGGATCTCCTGTAGCATAGTTTGCCACTACTTCTCCTCCATAAAATGTATGCATTGCCTGTTTTTCAAGCCATCTTATTTCTATTTCTCTATTTGAAAATGTTCCTAGGTCACTTTCTGAACCTAAATATCCATCATTATATAATCCTACTCGATATGCAGAAGTTCCTTTCTCTGTTATATTTTCATCTAATTTTGCTCTATCAATTCCAATCCATTTTGCATAATAATTTGGAGTTCTAACTCCTATTTTTATTTTTTGGGGTGTTACATCTAACATTGCATCTATAGCTTTACTGACATTATCTGTGGTACATATTTTGCTAGTATGCATTTCTCCCCATGGTCCAAAAAATCCTAGTTCTATATATGAGATTACATCTTGGTTTTTTTCAATTACTGGTTTTAATTGCGAGATATGTTTTAGTATCATATCTAATGATGGCTCTATATCAGCATTTCCATTAAAATTGTCATATGCAAATCTTATGATTGCACTTCCGCCATTATTTTTAATGTTTGATAAGGTTGTATTTAATGAATCTAAAGCATCTTGTGTGAATTCTATATCTTTATTTCCATTATTAGCACCAGAAAAATCTCCAATTCCTACTCTTAAATGGGTTAAATTTGCTTTTGGATTAACTGGTTTATTTCCTGATGTACTTAGTTTTAGATATGCTGTATTGTAAAATCCTCTTTCAGGATTTGTTATATCTTCTAATGTCTCCATATACTCTATATCTTCCATTAATACATATTCTCGATCTTCTGCTCCTACTACCTTATCCCTGTTTGATAGAATAATGATTAGTATCATTGTTATAGCTAATATTAATTTTAATATTACTAGAATTGGTTTTATATTTCTTAGTTTCATTCTTTTCTCCTTTTTACCATTCTACATAATATTATATTACTCTTTTGTCGAAATTGCAATATATGGATTTACTCCAATATATTGTGTTGAAATTCTATTTTCTGGTTTTTTGTCAAATAGATATAGTGTCATTAAAAATATCCATTCTAATGGTTTCATTAAAATATATGTAATGTCTGCTTGTTTTGCTGTTTTTATATGTTTTGATAATGGATAACCATATTTATCATAAATATACCTAATGAAATGGTGGATTTTTGGTGTTTTTTCTTGTATTAGCTCCTCAAAGGCATTTGCAATACATAATTGTCTATTTACTACAATTTTATTTCCACGTCTTATTCCAAATCTGATTGGTTTTACTAGTTCTTTATGCCCTTTTAATGATACTGTGCATAGATAATGTGCATCATATTCCACAGGTGGTGGAGATATTTTCTGTGATAGTGTCCAGTCACTGGTTTCTAAAAATGCTTGTATTGCTTCATCTGGTCTTTGACCAAATAGCACTAATATGCAAATTAATATTGCACTTAGTGGTATAACAAATATTAATGCTAAAATTGGCCATGCTGATATATTATTTAAGAGCTTATTACATTTACTTAATATTTTACTATTATATTCTTTTGTTGTTATTTCTTTTTTCTTATAATAGTTAATTACTTCTATTACTGCTCTTATACTACATAATATATAATTTATTGGAAATATAATAAAATATAGCATTATTTGATTTGTATATATGTTTTTTAATATTTGAATAATGAATACTAGCATGAATATAGAGCAAATCATAATACCTGAAATTGAAAGTACAATAATTAATGGTGGTATATCTAACTTTCTAACTTTTATTATTACATATGATACCATTCCTAATATTACAATTGCTATTACTGTTGGCATACTCCATGATGCTATAGGTGCATGAAGTATTGTATCCACTCCAGTAATATAGATTGGTTCAATATAATCTTTGAAATCCATAAATTTATATAGAATTGTACTTAATATTATTCCAAATACAAAGGTTAAAATGTCTATTACATCTTCTTTTATTTTTTTCTTTTTAAATAGATTGATTATATTAAAAAATGTTAATACAAATGGTCCAAATACGCATAGTATTACTAATAACCATATAGATAACCCTGCTATGTATTTCATAGAGTACCTCCTTGATTTAATTTGAAATATAAATGACTTTTTTAATTATTCTGTGTATAATATATAATATTATTTACAAAAAAGCAAGTAAATGTAGTAAAATCTCAGGAGCTTTTGTCTTTTTTAGTTACCATTTACAGCTAACCTCATATATGAATTTGTGTTTGTAGGGAGGATTATATGTTTAAAAATTTATACAAAATTATAAATATATATTGTAGGGGCGATTATTAATCGCCCGCCCTTCGAAGAAC
>JAAWHY010000040.1 GCA_022795675.1 Clostridia bacterium | reverse complement strand
GGAAGGGTTTAAAAACGTTAAAAATAATGATTTACAAAAATAGATATAGAATAAAGAAAATACTTATGATTCTTATAAAGTCATTGTAAATAAAATTTGTGATTATTTTGAAGATAGAAATATTTTGCTTAATGATTTAAAACCTGTAGAAATTCAAAAATTTTACACTTTCCTTTATTCTAAAGAATTAACAGGAAACACTGTTTTACATTATCATAATGTTATAAGAAAAGCATTACAAACTGCTTTAAAACTAGATTTAATGTTAAGTAATCCTGCTGATAGAGTAGAGCGACCTAAAAAAGAACAATTTATTGGAAGTTTTTATTCTCAAACAGAGTTAAATACACTTTTTAGCTTAATTAAAGATGATCCGCTGAAAATAGTTATCTATCTTGCTAGTTTTTATGGATTAAGAAGAAGTGAAGTTTTAGGATTAAGGTGGGAAGCTTTTAATTTTGAAGATAAAACAATCACCATTAAACACAAGGCTATTGAAACTAGAAAAGATAATAAAAGAGTTATCCTTTTAAAAGATAAAACTAAAAATCAATCTAGTTACAGGACTTTACCATTAGTCGATGATATTATCATTCTTTTGCAAGAACACCAAAAACAAATTGATGAAAATAAAAAATTATGTGGAAATAGTTATAATAAAAAATATTTAGATTATATTTGTGTTGATTCTATGGGCAAATTATTTAGACCAGAATATGTAACAGACCATTTCACTTTAATAATGAATAAAAATAAAGATACTTTAAGAAAAATTAGATTTCACGATTTAAGACATTCTTGTGCTAGTCTTTTACTTGCTAAAGGCATACCTATGAAAGAAATTCAAGATTGGCTTGGTCATTCTACCTATTCTACTACTGCTAATATTTATGCTCATTTAGAAAAAGATACAAAAAATAAATCTGCAAATGTATTATCTAATGTACTTACATTTACAGACTAAAACACTGGCTGGGGTGGTAAGATTCGAACTTACGAATGATCGGGTCAGAGCCGATTGCCTTACCACTTGGCGACACCCCAATATTTTTAAAAATATTTAATTGGTTAGATATTCGGTTAGATGCTTTACAATTTCTACTTTATTATAAAACATCTACGCCTTATATTTCAAGTGTTACAAAATTTATTACACGAGGTAAAACGACAAGAGTCAGAGTCCGATGCCTTACCGCTTGGCGATACCCCAATATAAAATAATTAATAGTGAATAGTAGGGGCACGGTGCACCGTGCCCGCAAAAGTATTATTTCATTAATTCTTTTATCCTTTTGACTAGCGAAAGTATTATTTCATTAATTCTTTTGAGCTAAATACTGCCACCTCTCCTAGTTCTGCTTCGATATTTAATAGTCTATTATATTTTGCAACTCTATCTGTTCTACATGGTGCTCCTGTTTTAATTTGCCCTGCATTTGTTGCTACTGCTACGTCTGCAAGTGTTGTGTCTTCTGTCTCACCACTTCTGTGTGATACAACTGCTGTATAACCATTTCTTTTTGCTAGTTCAATTGCATCTAATGTTTCTGTTAATGTTCCTATTTGATTTAATTTTATTAAAATACTGTTAGCAGTTTTATTGTCAATTCCTTTTTGTAGTCTCTTAATGTTTGTAACAAATAGGTCGTCTCCTACTATTTGTACTTTATCTCCTATTTTATCTGTTAGTGTTTTCCAAGATTCCCAGTCTTCTTCTGCTAATCCGTCTTCGATTGATACTATTGGATAATTATTTGCTAAATCTACAACAAAGTCTACCATTTCTTCTTTGCTTAAGAATTTATCTATCTTCCAGAAATAATATCCATCTTTTCCTATTTTTTTAGCTTCATCATACATTTCTGTTGCTGCTAAATCTAATGCTAAACAAATATCTTTTCCTGGTTCATATCCTGCTTGTTTAATAGCTTCTAGTATTGTTTCAATGGCTTCTTTTTCATCTTTAACGTTTGGTGCAAATCCTCCTTCATCTCCAACTGCTGTTGCTAATCCTCTTGATTTTAATACTTTCTTTAGGTTATGATATACTTCTACTCCCATTCTCATACATTCTGTAAAAGATTTAGCTCCTACTGGCATTATCATAAATTCTTGTACACTTAATGTACTATCAGCATGTTTTCCTCCATTCATAATGTTCATCATTGGAACTGGTAATTGTTTTGCATTTGTTCCACCAATATATCTATATAAACTCATTCCTAAAGAAGCTGCTGCTGCTCTAGCTACTGCTAAAGATACTCCAAGTGTCGCATTTGCTCCTAATTTTGCTTTATTTTCTGTTCCATCTATCTCAATTAGTTTTTTATCAAGTGCAACTTGATCATAAACATTCATTCCTTCAATTTCTTTTGCTATAATTGTATTCACATTTTCTACTGCTTTTAAAACACCTTTTCCTAAATATCTTGATTTGTCTCCATCCCTTAATTCAACTGCTTCAAAGCTTCCTGTTGATGCTCCTGATGGAACCATTGCAACTCCTGAAAATCCTCCCTCTGTAACAACTTCAACTTGAACTGTTGGATTACCTCTAGAGTCTATTACCTCCAACGCTCTTACTTCCTCAATTCCTAAAAAATCTTTCATGTTTAATCTTCCTTTCTTTTTATATTATATATTTTAAAAATTTAAAAGCTGATTTTTAGCACCATTATTTTTTTCTTGCTCAATTATTCTTGATGCAATGGTATTATTTTCTTCATTATTGTTTAATGGCCATTTATTTAAAAGCTGATTTTTTACACCATTATTTTTATTCAATTCTATAATTTTGGTTACATTATTGCTATTTGATTTATTATCATTTAATAAAAATTTATTTAAAAGTTGATTTTTTGTACTATTATTTCCATTCTGATCTAGTATTTTTACTACACTAATATTTGCTTTTTCTTCATTGTAATCTCTTAATTTGAAGTTCTTTAAAAGCTGATTTTTAACAGGATTTTGTATCTCAAACACTTTATTTTTTCCTGCGTGATTACTTTTACTATTATCTTCTATGCTATCTTCTATAGCAACTAACTGATTTTTAGTTTGACTATTAGATTCCAACATAACTGTTTTCTTAATATAATCATCATGACTTTCTACACTGTCATATATTGTTACCTTATTTTTAGCTAATAATTTTTCATATATATTTTCTTCATATATAACTGTATTTGAGTTCCTATACTCATAACTTTGAAAATATCTATCTATTATTTCTCTTTCTTTTTTGGTATAACTTTCTATTGGAATGTCTAGATATTTGTATCTCCAAATGATATGTCTGCTATAATTGTCGAATTCTGAGTTTATTAAATCATCATAATTGTATTCTACAAAATATTTAGTTCCTTCCATTATTATTGTTAAATTTGACCAAAAATTTTGTTCCACATTTACACAATATTTCTTTAGCTTTTTGATTGATGCATATAAGGCTTTTTCTAATTTTGCATATTGTTCTTCTTCAAAATCAAATATTTTAGGTATCTGATATACATTTATTGGATTTTTTTTAAGTATTCCACTTGGAAAATAGTAAAAGAACATTTCTCCATTTGATGCTTGATTTCCATCTATTACTGATGCATATAAGCATACCTTCTTATACCTTTCTGGTAACATTACAATTATATTTTTTTGAATTTCCTTATGCAGACTTCTTATATCATTTTCAACACTCATATAAAACTCCTATTTTATAATAATGCTCTCTCCTGTCATTTCTTTTGGTTTTTCAAGTCCCATTATATCTAACATTGTTGGAGCTAAATCTGCTAATTTTCCTTCTTTTAAAACTACATTATCTTTTCCAACTAATATTAATGGTACTGAATTTGTTGTATGTGATGTAAAAGGTTCTCCTGTTTCATAATCTACCATTTGCTCTGAGTTTCCATGATCCGCTGTAATTAACAATACCCCTTCTTTTTTCTTAACAACATCAACTATTTTTTTCACACATTCATCTAAGGTTTCAACTGCTTTTATTGCAGCTTCCAAATTTCCTGTATGACCTACCATATCTGAATTTGCAAAGTTTAATATTATGCTATCATATTTATCTTGGTTTATTGCTTGGATTACTTTATCTGTTACTTCATATGCACTCATTTCTGGTTGTAAATCATATGTTGCAACTTTTGGTGAATTAACTAGAATTCTTTCTTCTCCTTCGTATACCTTTTCTTCTCCACCATTAAAGAAAAATGTAACATGAGCATATTTTTCTGTTTCTGCAATTCTTAATTGTTTATATCCTAATTTACTTATATATTCTCCAAATGTATTTTCTAATGGAATTGATTTAAATGCAATATTAACATTTTGTAAAGTTTCATCATATTGTGTAAATGTTACAAAATATAAATCTAAATTTTTTGTTTCAAATTCTTTAAATTCATTATCAATTAATGTTCTTGTAATCTGTCTTGCCCTGTCTGGTCTAAAATTAAAGAATATTACAGAATCGTGTTGTCCTATTGTAGCAATTGGTTCTTCATTATTGTTACATATAACTGTAGGTACAACAAATTCATCAAATATTTCCTTTTGATAAGACTCTTCAATAGCTGATATTGGAGATATTGCCTTTGGTCCTATTCCATTTACCATTGCATCATATGCTAATTTTTCTCTGTCCCAACGTTTATCTCTATCCATTGCATAATATCTTCCTGAAATTGTCGCTATTTTTCCAATTTGTTTTTCATCTAGCTTTTCTTGAAGTTCTACTAAGAATCCTTCTCCTGATGCTGGTGGTGTATCACGTCCATCCATAAAACAATGTATGAATACATCATCTAATCCTTTTCTTTTTGCATACTCTAATAAAGCATATAGATGTCTATTATGGCTATGAACTCCCCCATTTGAAAGTAATCCCATAATGTGCAATTTAGAGTTATATTTTTTACAGTTTTCAATGGCATCATTAAATTCTGGTATTGTAAAAAAGTCACCATCTTCAATAGATTTAGTTATTCTTGTTAAGACTTGATATACTATTCTTCCTGCTCCAATGTTTGTATGACCTACTTCTGAATTTCCCATTTGTCCTTCAGGTAGTCCAACTGCTAGTCCACTTGTATGTATTGCTGTTGTTGGGCATTCACTCATTAGTTTGTCGATATTAGGTGTTTTAGCCATTTTTATTGCGTTTCCTTCTGTTTTTGAATTAATACCAAATCCATCTAATATCATTAGCATTGTCAATTTGTCTTTCATTTTGAATTTCTTCCTTTCCTGTTTGAACTTTAGTTTTTATCAAAGTTCACTATTTTTGCAAATTCTTCTGGTTTTAAACTTGCTCCACCTACAAGTCCTCCATCAATATCTGATGTTGTAAATAATTCTTTTGCATTTGTAGACTTTACACTTCCACCGTATTGTATTATAACACATTCTGCTACATCTTTTCCATAGTTTTCCTCAATTTCTTTTCTAATTGTTTTAATACTTTCATTTGCATCCTCTGCTGTTGCCGTTTTTCCAGTTCCAATAGCCCATATTGGTTCGTATGCTATAATGGTATGTTTTACATTTTCTGGACTTAAACCTTCTAATGCAAGTTTTGTTTGTGTTGTTATTACATTTGCTGTTTTTCCTGCCTCTTTTTCTTGTAATGTTTCACCAACGCATACTATTGGCTTTAAACCTACTGATAGTGCTTTTTTAACTTTTTTGTTTACAGTTTCATCTGTTTCTGCAAAATATTGTCTTCTTTCTGAATGCCCTATTATTACATAATCAACATTTATACTTTTTAACATTTCTGCTGAGATTTCTCCTGTATAAGCACCTGTAGTTTCCCAGTGCATATTTTGTGCACCTATTTTTATATTTGTTTCTTGCACATGTAATAATGCATAAAATAAATCTGTATATGGAACACAAAGTATAACTTCATTGTTTGTATCTTTTACTAATGGTGCAAATTCATTTATAAAATTTATTGCTTCATTTGGAAGCATATTCATTTTCCAGTTTCCTGCAATTACCTTTTTTCTCATGGTTTTTTCCTCCTTTTTATATAATCTTTTAACAATTATATCCTATTTCTACCTAGCTGTTGGAAAATAATTGTTCACTAACTAGGCGCACGAAGGTGATATTCCATGAGGCGTACTATGGTACGTTGAATGGAAATCACCTAAGTAGCAACAACGTTAGAGGGCAATTATTTCCCAACTTCGTCTAGACATTCGATGCCTGGTAATAATTTCCCTTCCAAATACTCTAATGAAGCTCCTCCACCTGTTGAAATATGAGTCATTTTATCAGCAACGCCTGCTTTCTCAACAGCAGCAGCGGAATCTCCTCCACCAATAACTGTTACTGCATTTATGTTTGCTAATTTATTTGCAATAGAATTTGTACCAAAAGCGAATTGTTCAAATTCAGAAAGTCCAGCAGGTCCATTCCATAATACAGTTGTAGCATTTTCTAATTCTTTAGAATAAAGTTCTACTGTTTCTGGTCCTATATCCAAACCAATCCATCCTTCTGGCATTTCTGTTGTTTTTACTACTTTACTTTCTGTGTCTTTATCAAATTCTTTTCCTACTTTTGTATCTACTGGTAACATAAATTTAACACCTTTTTCTTTTGCTTTTTCCATTAGGGAATTTGCTAATTCTAATTTATCTTCTTCGCAAATTGAATTTCCAACTGAATGTCCTTGTGCTTTAAAGAAGGTATATTCCATTGCTCCAACTATCATCAATGTATCAACTTTTTCTAGTAGTTTTTCTATAACTTCTATTTTATCTGATACTTTTTTACCTCCCATTATTGCAACAAAAGGTCTTTTTGGATTGTTTAATGCTTCTCCTAAGAATTTTAATTCTTTTTCTATTAAAAAGCCTGATACTGCTGGTAAATATGCTGCTACACCTGCTGTACTTGCATGTGCTCTATGTGCTGTTCCAAATGCATCATTTACATATATCTCTGCTAAACTTGCAAGTTCTTTAGAAAATTCCGCATCATTTTCTTCTTCTCTTTTGTCAAATCTAACATTTTCTAATAACATAGCTTCTCCTTCGTTGAGGTTATTCGCTAATTCTTTAGCACTTTGCCCTACTATGTCTTCTGCTAGTTTTACTTCTTTTCCTAATAGTCTTGATAGTTCTTTTGCTACTGGAGCTAGTGAAAATTCTGATTTTACCTGCCCCTTTGGTCTTCCTAAATGTGAGCATAAAATAACTTTAGCTTTATTGTCTAATAAATATTTTATTGTTTCTAATGCTCCTACTATTCTTCTGTTGTCTGTTATATTTAAGTTTTCATCTTGTGGTACATTAAAATCACATCTTACAAGTACTTTTTTACCTTTTACGTCTATATCTCTAACTGTTTTTTTATTCATTAAAATCTCTCCCTTCAAATTTGCTTAAAATACCAAAAGAAAAGAGAAATTGAAATTGGAAAGAGAACTATCCCAATTTCCATTTCTCTCACTTTTATTTTTTAGATGTATATATTGCTAAATCTACTAATTTGTTTGAATATCCCCATTCATTGTCATACCATGCAACTAATTTAACAAATGTGTCTGTTAATTGAATTCCTGCTTTTGCATCAAATATTGATGTATGTTCATCATTTATGAAATCTGATGATACAACTAAATCATCAACATATTCTATTATTCCTTTCATATCATTTTCAGATGCTTTTTTTATTACCTCACATATTTCTTCATATGTTGCTGGTTTTTCTAAGTTACATGTCAAATCTACTACTGAAACATCTACTGTTGGTACTCTAAATGACATTCCTGTTAATTTTCCATTTAATGATGGTATTACTTTTCCTACTGCTTTTGCTGCTCCTGTTGAAGATGGTATTATATTAGCTGCTGCCGCACGTCCACCTCTCCAATCTTTTTTAGATGCTCCATCAACTGTTTTTTGTGTAGCTGTTGTAGCATGAACTGTTGTCATAAGTCCATCTTTAATTCCAAAGTTATCATTAATTACTTTTGCAAGTGGTGCTAAACAGTTTGTTGTACAAGAAGCGTTTGAAATTATATTCATGCTTGAATCATATTGGTCATTATTAACTCCCATAACAAACATTGGTGCATCTTTTGATGGTGCACTTATGATAACCCTTTTAGCTCCTGCATCAATATGTGCTTGTGCTTTTTCTAATGTTGTAAATACTCCAGAACATTCTAATACATATTCTACTCCTAGTTCTCCCCATGGAATGTTATGTGGATCCATTTCATTATATACTTTTATATCTTTTCCATTTATTGTTAAAGTGTTTTCTGCTCCTTTTACTTCTCCATTGAATTTACCATGCACAGTATCATATTTTACCATGTATGCCATATAATCTGCTGTTATGAATGGATCATTAACCGCTACTACTTCTACCTCCTCTTTTCCTAAAGCTGCTTGGAAAGTTAATTTTCCAATTCTTCCAAAACCATTAATACCTACTTTAATTGCCATTTAAAATTCCTCCTTTAATTATGGTACTATTGTACCCAATATTGTTAAATTTTATTAACCTTGATTATTTTACATCAAAATTAAATTCTTTGCAAGTGTTTATAATATTTTTCCTATAAGGCTATTGTTCTCAATTTGTACTACTTTGATTTCGTTTTCCAAATTTTCTTCTGCTTTTACTCTTATAAGCATATAATTTGATGTATGCCCCTTATATACTTCTCCTTCTTTTTCTTCAAATAGAACTTTTACTTTCTTTCCTATATAACTATCATTGTATTTATTTTGCATATCATTTGATAATTCTATTATCTTTTTGCTTCTTTCTTCTTGTAATTTATTAGATATCTGATTTGGCATTTTCTCTGCAATAGTTCCTTTTCTTTTTGAGTATTTAAATGTATGTATTTTATAAAATCCTATTTTTTTTAAAAAATCATAAGTAGTATTGAATTCTTCTTCTGTTTCTCCTGGAAATCCTACTATTATATCCGCTGTTAATAATGAATTGGGATATGCGTTTCTTAAAATTTTTACTCCCTTTTCAAAATCTTGTGTTGTATATCTTCTGTTCATCCTTTTTAAGGTTTCATCACATCCACTCTGAAGCGACATATGAAATTGGTCACAGATTTTCTCTAGTTTGCTTAATTTTTCTAAAAATTGTTCTGTAATTAATTTAGGTTCTAAAGATCCTAATCTAATCCTTTCTATTCCATCAATTTTATTTATCTTTTCTAATAAATCTATTAAACCTATTTTTTTGTCAAAGTCTATACCATAAGAAGCAATATGTATTCCTGTAATAACTACCTCTTTTATTCCTTTTTTTGCTATATCTGTAATTTCACTCACTACATTTTCTATTTTTCTGCTTCTAACTCTTCCCCTTGCAAATGGAATAATACAATAACTGCAAAAATTATTACATCCATCTTGTATTTTTATAAATGCACGTACTTTTTCTGTATATGTTGTTTCTCCAAAATCTTTATATTCTTTTTGATTATTAATGTCTGATACTATACTTTGCTTTTCTTTATATTTTTCTACATATTCTAAAATATTATTTTTTTCATTATTTCCAAGTATTAAATCTATTTCTTCTATTTTCTCTAATTCTTTTTTTCCTACTTGAACATAACAACCAACGATAACTAGTAAAGAATTTGGATTAATTTGTTTAGGTCTTCTCAGTATTTGTCTAGATTTCCTGTCTGCCATATTTGTTACAGTACACGTATTTACAATATATATATCTGCTATTTCTTCAAAGTTTACAATTTTATATCCATTATCTATAAATTTCTGTTTCATTGCATTTGTTTCATATTGGTTGACCTTACAACCGTAGTGTAAAAAAGGCAATTTTTTTCATATATTAATCCTTTCCTAATATCATTTTAGGACACAGTACAATTACGTTAACTGCGCCCTATGTGTTTTATCTTAATATTTTCTTTCCATCTAATATATCTAAATTATCTAATGCTTTTCCTGTCCCTAATGCCACACATGATACTGAATCTTCAGCTATCATAACATTTATACCTGTTTTTTCTTGCAAAAGCTTATCCAATCCATTAAGTAAACATCCTCCACCTGTCATATATATTCCTTTTTGGCTAATATCTGCAATTAATTCTGGTGGTGTCTTTTCTAGCACTGAATGTACTGCATCTACTACTTGCATTGCTGGCTCAATTAATGCCTCCATCATCTCACTTGAATGAATTGTTATTGTTACTGGTAAACCTGAAGATAAATCTCTCCCTCTAATATCCATCTCAGAATCTTGAACTCCAGGATATACACATCCAATATTTATTTTTAAATCTTCTGCTGTTCTTTCTCCTATAATTACATTAAATTTTCTTTTAACATACTTAATAATTGCTTCATCAAATTTATCTCCTGCAATTTTTAAAGATGTACTTACTACTGAACCACCCAAAGATATTACAGCTACATCTGTAGTTCCTCCTCCAATATCAACTATCATATTTCCACATGCTTTTGAAATATCTATTCCTGCTCCAATAGCTGCTGCAATAGGTTCTTCTATCAAATATACTTTTCTAGCTCCTGCTTGTCCAGCTGCATCAATAACTGCTTTTTTTTCAACTTCTGTAACTTGTGATGGAATACAAATCATAACTCTTGGTGAAAAGATTGTTCTTCCACAAATTTTTGTTATAAAACTCTTTAGCATCTTTTCAGTAACTGTATAATTAGAAATAACTCCATCTTTTAAAGGTCGTGTTGCTACAATACTTCCAGGAGTTCTTCCTAACATTCTTCTAGCTTCTTGTCCTACTGCAAGAACATCTTTAGTATTATTATCAACAGCAACAACTGATGGCTCTCTTAGAACTATTCCTTTACCTTTAACATAGCCAATTACAGTTGCTGTTCCTAAGTCTATGCCAATGTCATAACCACCCAAATTAAACATTATAAATCCACCTTTCAACTTATTTTTAGATAACTGGTTTTATTTCTCATTACAGTCACAAATTATACTAATTATATTTTATTTTCATCTATTTTTCAATATATTTTTACATATTTATATTTATATTTCCATTTTTGCTATTAATGCTTTTATTTTTATACCTTGATCGCTAAACATTTTTTCATGTTCTGTAACTATATTATCCTCAAATATTGATTCATTATGCAAATCATAAGTTTTATTTATGATTTTAAATCCTGCTTCTTCAAAATATTTTATGCTATCATTAAATAAGTTCTCATCATCAGTTTTAAAAAATATCTCACCATTTAAAAACTTAGCATATTGATTTAATTGAACTTCATGAGTTAGTCTTTTCTTATGGTGCTTCCCTCTAGGCCATGGATTGCAAAAATTGATATATATTCTTTCAATTTTATCACTTTCTCCAAACATGTTAGATATCCTACTAATATCATATCTTGTAAGCTTTAAGTTTTTTATAGCTTTTTGTTTTTCTATTTCATTTTCAATTTCTTCTTTTATTGTAG
>JAAWHY010000039.1 GCA_022795675.1 Clostridia bacterium | reverse complement strand
GAAGGATTCGAACCTTCGTACTCGTATGAGAACAGATTTACAGTCTGCCGCCTTTAGCCGCTCGGCCATCTGCCCAAGTATGTCTCACTTCAAACAACATTGTTATTATAAACTTTTTTAATTTATCTGTCAATACCTCTTTTCAAAAAAAGTTGATTTTATTCGTTTTTTATTATATAATTTTTGAATAGTAGGATTTTCTTCAAATTCCTATTCTTTATATGATGCCTATGTACTATATAGATTTCTCTATCATATAAAAATTATACTAATGGAGGTACTTATAATGCAAATTAAAGAAATCAGATTATTAGATGTAGATATTTTTCAAAATGATAAGAAAATTTTCTCTGGTGAGATTGAAGATTCCTACCCTTTATATGGAAATTCTGAATCTAAAGAAATCCATTTTGAAGATGGAAAAATGTGTATTACAATTTAACATTGAAAGGAGTTTTATCATATATGAATACTAATAAGCGTAATAATAAAAAAAATGATATATCAAATTTTCATATACCTAGATGGAATGAACTACCTAATTTAGATTTATATTTAGACCAAACTGTTACTTTGCTTGAAACATATTTACAAAATTATATAGGAAATAAAGATGAAAAAATAATTACTAAGACTATGATAAATAACTATGTTAAAGCAGGTCTTTTAAAAGCACCTAAAAAGAAAAAGTATAAAAAGACTCATATCGCTACATTATTTGTTATCTGTACTTTGAAACAAATTTACAGTATAAATGATATAAATGAACTTATTCATTTAGCTATTAAAACTACTAAAATAAATAATGCTTATGATGAATTTTGTATTGCCTTAGAAAAAGCTACTGCTTTAACTTTTGCTGGTAAACAATATATTGATGATGATAATATGACAGAAGAAAAATACCTTTTAAAAAATGTTGTTCAGTCTTTTGCAAATAAATTATATGTAGAAAAAACATTTTTACATAAATAGATATATTTTAAAGGAGGAAAAATTAGTTATATGACTCGTGAAGATTCAATCAAACGTGTTGGTATTATTGGAATTACTGGTAATATCTTTTTATTGACCATAAAATTTATAATTGGTTTTATTTGTCATAGTCAAGCTATGCTTGCTGATGCAGCTAATAGCGCTGGCGATATTTTTGCTTCTTTTATGACTACAATAGGAAACAAAATTGCTAAAGCACCTAAAGATAATGACCATAATTTTGGACATGGTAAAGCAGAATATTTATTCTCAATGTTTATAAGTATGTCAATGATATTTGTATCTTTTAAGCTATTATGGGATTCTGCTAATTCCCTTATATTTGGTTCTAATTTCAATTTTTCTGTATTCCTTATATTTGTATGTATTACTACTATTATTGTTAAATTCTCTTTATTTCTGTATACTAAAAAATTGTATAAATTACATGATAGTATTTTAATTAAATCCAGTATGCAGGATCATAAAAATGATTGTATTGTAACTTTATGTACATTAGTATCTATTATATTTGGTTTATATGGAATATATTGGGTTGATGGAGCTGTTGGAATTGGAATTTCACTTTGGATATTCTACTCAGGAAGTATAATTTTCTTAGAAGCCTATAATGTTCTTATGGATACTTCTGTTGATGAAATTACTAAAGACATGATTGTAGAACTTTCACATACTTATGATAACATAAAAGGCATAGAAGAAATAGCTTCTGCTCCTGTTGGATACAAATATATTGTTTTCATAACCATATGTGTAGATGGAAATATTTCTACATTTCAAAGTCATAAATTGGCTGATGATTTAGAAAATGACATAAAAAAATTGGATAAGATTTATGATGCAATTGTTCATGTAAATCCAGTTTAATTATCTATTTAGCTGTACAATTTCTATAATATCAGCAATATATTTACTGATAACTGGTATATTTAAAGTAATTATTCTTTGAAGAATAATTATAATTATTGCTGTAACAATAGAAAATCCTATTCCTATTCCCACTCCCTTTGCAATACCAGATATAAAATTTCTCCATATTAATTTCTTCCAATTCCCTATAATCTCACTTAATTCTAGTATATTATTTTTAGTGAGATTATTATTCAAATTTTCAATATTCTTTTCTAATTCTTTTAATATCTTATTATTAAATTCCATAAAATCACCTATCTTTATAATTTACACTTTTTTGTAAATTAATACATCTCATGCTTTTTTGCATGAGATATATTAATTTTTAATCTTCTATTGTATTATTTTTATCGTTATCGTCTTCGTCTTCGTCATAATCTTTATCTTCTTCTTTATCACTATTAGTTTTATCTTTTCCTTTTTCTTTAGCTTCTTCTTCCTTTAAAGTTTCTAATTGTTTAATTAAATCTTGTAACTTTGTTATATCTTTTCCCATTTGTTCCCAATTTGTAATATTGCTTGAATCATATAAATTATGATTTGCTTTTATAATTGAATTTATTAATTCATCTACTGTATCTGTATTTTCAACCTCAATTTCAACAGATTTTTTTGAAGATAATAAATTTGTTAATGCTTCTTCTAAGTTATCACCTATTGCCACTTTAGTTCCTGAAGCTACAACTACTTTCTTTAATATTGGTGTACTTTGTGTCTCATTTAATGAAAGTTGATATATTGGTACAACATATAATAGTTTATTTTCTATTGGTACTATTATCATGTTTTTAATTAATCTAGTTCCTGTTACACTTAAAGTAGATATTTCACTTGATATTGTCTTATTTTGGCTTAACATATTATTTAATTGTAATGGTCCTAATATATTATTATCTTGAGAAAACTTATACATCGTTAGTTTTGATTCTGTTCCATTTACTGTTCCCACTAAATATGATGTTATACTTTGTTTTCCATACAAGGTATAAGGTAATACTATACCTAATTGTTCTTTATCTGAATCAGTTGTTTTTAAAAGTGTATAATAAGGATACATGCTTTCTCCCGCTGTTGTAGTTGTTGATGTTGAATATGATGCTGGTTCCCATACATCATCTCCTCTATATAATATATCAGTTGATACATTATGATATCTTCTCAATATATTTGCTTGTATAGAATATAATAATCTTGAATATACAAATTGATTTGATATATCTTCTGGAATTTCTTCAACATCTTTAAATAGATTTGGATACATGTTGTTATATGCCATTATAATAGGGTCTGTTCTATCTGTTAAATAAAAGTTAATACTTCCATCATAAGCATTTATTAAAACTTTTACAGAATTTCTTATATAATTAAATGTATGTCTTGCACCATTTTGTTCAATTGTAGTTGATTGAGAATATGGATATTGATTAGATATTGTATATGCATCTAATACCCAAACTAATTCTCCTGAATCTGTTATTACTAAATATGGTTCATCATCATATAATAAATATGGCATTACTTCATGTGCTCTATTTAAGATATTTCTATTTATTAAAATTGAACTATCGCTATCTTCAAATGCTAATTTAACATTTTTTTTGTTAATTCCTAAAATTAATCTATCTATAAATCCAGCTTTAATTCCTCCATCACCTTCATATTTTGTTTCTGCATTTTGTGATGAATTTATTGGGTAATCGACCTCTTTATAATTTTTATTTATAACTACTGTATCATTTGTTCTTAATCCATAATATATTCTTGGTTGTTTGATTTTATCTGTATCATTAAAATCACTTGATAAATATAATAAATTTCCACTTTCATCTACTTTTGATGCAGAAGTAACCACTGCTCCATATCCATGTGTATATTCATATGTCTTGTTATTATATGTTCTACTTTCATTTGATATTTCTCTTGCTGATACATATGCTAATTCTGAATTATATAAAGTTGGTCTTGTATAATTATAAAGATAATAACCTGCTTTATCTTGCTTCTCTGTTAAAGTTGATAATACTATATCTGAAGTTACAATAGGTATATTTTTAATTACATTATTGTATTTGTTTGCTTCTTCGGATGATAAAGTATCTGTATTTTCTATTTCTACGTCCTCTATATTAATATTATAAGCTGTTTTTGTAAATTCTATATTCTTTGATATATATTCTTTTTGTTTATCTAATTCATTTTGTTTTACATATACAAATTGATATCCTAGCATAACAACAAACATTACTATTAAATATGCTGGTACAGATAATAAACTAATTATTATTTTTCTTGAATTTCTTCTATTGAACGCCTTTATCGCTATAAATACTGCTAATACCATCACAATGGCTAGTATTCTGTATCCCCAAACCTCTATAAATCTTTCTGTTAGTCCTGCACCATTTATTAATGTTCCTTCTTTATCATTTAAAGTCAAGAAACTATTAAATATTATTCCCTGAGCTTTAACGATAACTACCATAGCTATACCTAATATTATTAACATTGCATAAGTTAATAATTGTTTAATAAAAGAACTTCCTCTTAGCATTTTTCCATCAATTGATTCAAAAAACATATTGAAAGCTATAATATAATAAATTCCAGTGTAAACAGCTAATCCTATCATTAAAACTATAAAATAATATAATATCATTTCTATAAATGGTTTTTGAAACATATAGAAACTAACATCTGCATTAAATATTGGATCTGTTATATTAAATTGAGTTGCATTAATAACTGTCATTGTTGTTTTTAATAACCAACCTGATGTAAGTATTGATATAATTAAAGCAATTATAAAAGCTATACTTTTATTTGCTAGTTTAGGTATTTGCTTCCCTTCTTGTAGGAAAAATTTTTTTAATCCTCTTTTTATAATTATATTTGTTATAAATACACTTATAAATACAACCGCAAAGTTGATTAGTGCTATATATTTTAAATATGTATTATTTTGATTATATACTTCTAGATATTCCTCACCTATTTCTGATATTTGAAGGAATTCAGCTCTGTAACTTATATATGAATATATTGCGAAAATAATAGTTACAATTAATACTAAAATTAATTTCCATTTTCCCTTTTTCTTTTTAGGGCTTTTTTCTTTTTCTATAACTTCTGATTCCATTTCTTCTTTCTCCATATTTAACTCCCTTCTCTTTTATTTGAATTATTAATTTATATTTTTATTGTTTGGAAAATAATCGTTTTATGCACTAAATTATTGCTTTTGCAAAGTCATTAGCATCAAATCTCTCCATATCATCTATCTGTTCTCCAATTCCGATAAACTTAACTGGTATCTTATTCTCATTAACAATTCCAAGTACTACTCCACCTTTTGCTGTACCATCTAATTTTGTTAAAACAATACCTGTTAATGGTGTAGTTTCTTTAAATGCTTTTACCTGTTGTATTGCATTTTGACCAGTAGTTGCATCTAATACAAGCAAAACTTCTTTTGTTGATTCTGGCAATTCTTTTTCGACTACTTTTTCTATTTTCAATAACTCGTCCATTAAATATTTTTTATTATGAAGTCTACCTGCTGTATCACAGATTAGAACATCTGCATTATTTTCTTTTGTAGTTTTTATTGCATCAAAAATTACTGAGGCTGGGTCTGTTCCTTCTTTTCTCTTAATAATATCACAGTTTGCTCTATTTGCCCATACTTCAAGTTGTTCTACTGCTGCTGCTCTAAAAGTATCTGCTGCTGCAATTACTACTTTTTTACCTTCCTTTTTTAGATTATTAGCAATTTTTCCTATTGATGTTGTTTTTCCAACTCCATTTACTCCAACTACTAATATTACAGAAGGTTTAGTTTCTAATTTAAGCTCATTATCATTTTCTGATAAAATTTTTACCATTTCTTCTCTTAAGGCTTCTTTTACTATTTCTGCATCTTTTATATTTTCCTTTTTTATTCTATCTCTTAATTTTCCTACTATTTCTGTAGATGTTTCAATTCCTATATCTGACATTATTAGTATTTCTTCTAATTCTTCAAGTAATTCTTCATCTACTTTTCTAAAAGTGCTAAAGACATCATTCATTTTAGTATCAAAAGAAGATTTTGTTTTACTTAATCCCTGTTTTAATTTATCAAAAAAACCCATGCTTAGTCTCATTCCTTTTATTTATATTATAGCAATTATACTACACAGCTTGCTTTTTGTCTAGCTTATATGGATATTTTCATAATTTTGAATTCTAATTCTGTTTATAAAATTTAAAAATATCTTTTAAATTTATCTTTGAGCCATAATTTAATATTGCATTTGAATATATCTTAATTGAAATTCTTGCAATTATTATTATTGTTAATATTAATACTAATATAGATAAAATTATATCTTTTGTTGTTGCTATTCCCATCATAATTCTAAATGGCATACAAAATGCTGAGGATAATGGAAAAATTGAAGCGAATACATTTAAATCACTTGTTGGATTCATCATAGTAAAATATGCTAAATAAAATCCTATAACTGCAAGAATTGCAACAGGAGAATTTGCAGATTGTACATCTTCTGGCTTGCTTACTGTTGAACCTGTTAATGCATACATTAAAGCATAAGCAAAATATCCCAATAAGAAATACACTAATGTCATAATTAATAAGAAAGGAGTTAAATTTTCAATACTAATTATTTTATCTAGTATACCTTCTTCTAAAAATAGACTATTAGAAATTAGTGCTATTATTATCATTGCAAATACTTGTAATAGTCCTACAATTCCTATTCCTATAGTTTTTCCTAATACTATGGTTCTTGGATTTGTTGATGTAACTAATGTTTCTATTATTTTTGATGTCTTTTCTGTTGTTATAGATGTAGAAACTTGATATGCACAGAAATATATTGCATAAAATAGAACTAAAGATAATAACATCATTACAATATTATTTCCTTGAACCTCTTGTGTTTCTGTTTGTTTCATTTCGAAACTAAAATTTGGCGTTATGTTTTGTAATTGCTGAGGTGTTAAATTTAATTTTGAAATTTGTAAATTAGTATAAATTGTAGATAATGAACTTACAATATCTTTTGGAACTTCGCTAACATAAAGTAAACTTTGAACAATATACTCAATATTAATGTTTCCATTTCCTGATTTAATAATTATTGCTTGGTTTATATCTCCATTGTCAATTTTCTCTTTTATATTATCAAAACTTAATTCATCATTTGATATTTGTACATCATATCCTAATTGGCTTTCTTTTAATATTTCTAACGCCCCTTCAAATATATTATCGTTATCAACAATTAATAATTTTGTGGTTGAAGATACGTCATCATCTCCATTTATCATTTTTAATATATTGGGTACATTAAATAATGCTATTATTATTACCCATATCACTATATTTGATATTATAAAAGATTTTCTTTTAAGTAAATCTTTCATGGTAAATGTTGCTACTGTAAGTAAATCTCTCATTTTATTTTTCCTCCTCTACTTTTTCTATAAATATATCATTTAATGATGGTTTTTTTATTTCAAATTTTAAGACCTTAATATTGTTCTTTGCTAATACATCAAATAATTTGTATCCTTGTTCCTCATTTTGAATTTTAATTTCATAATCATTGTCTTTGCTATTATATATTTCTAAATTTAACTCATTTATGTATTTATCTACATTATCTTTTGTACTAAGACTAATTCTATTTGCTGGATATCCTTCTTTTATTTCTTTTAGATTTCCTTTTAATACTGTTCTTCCTCTATTAAGTATTAATAAATCTGTACAAAATTCTTCTATTGATGTCATTTGATGACTTGACATTATTATATATTTCCCTTCATTAACTAACTCAAGTATTACATTTTTTAATAGTTCTGCATTTACAGGGTCTAATCCACTAAAAGGTTCATCTAGAACTATTAATTCTGGTTCATGTAATATTGCTGATATGAATTGTATTTTTTGTTGATTTCCTTTTGATAATTTTTCTGCTGTCATATTTAAGTATTCAGAAACTTTTAGTTTTTCTGTCCATTTTTTTATAGAAATATCTGCTTCTTTATTATCCATTCCTTTTAATCTAGCAAAATATAATAATTGTTCATAAATTTTAGTTTTTGGATATATCCCTCTTTCTTCTGGTAAATATCCAAAATTAACATTTTTTCTCTCTACTGCTTTACCATTCCAAGTTATTTCTCCAGAGTCTTTTTTTATTATTCCTAATATCATTCTAATTGTTGTGGTTTTTCCAGCTCCATTGGTTCCAAGAAGTCCAAATACACCTGGTTTATCTATTTCTAATGAAATACTATCTACTACTGTTTTGTCTCCATAACTTTTTTTAACATTTTCTAGCTTTAATCCCATATTTATTTTCTCCTTCTTTTAATTTTTTTTATTATACCATTATTAATTTATTTGTACAACTATAAAATTAATTTTTTATCTTGACTTTTATTTTTGTTTTGTGTATCATATATATGTGTTATCAAAAGATATTTAAAAGTCATAAGATTTGAAAAATGAGTGTTAAATTTCTTTTAAAAACTGACTTCTTATTGTAAGAAAGGAATGATACCATTGATAAAAAGAATTATAAAAATATTATTTATTGCTTTTGCTATATTACTAATATTTAATTATATATCTATTGTTCATGCTTCAGGTGTAGATATGAATTTATCTAATGACAATACTACATATGGTAGTTCAACACAGACACCAACACCAACCACAACTACCAATACTACTAATAATACTGCAGTTGTTTCTAATAACTCTGAAACTGCTTTAGATACTCTAACATTATCTGATATGATAAATATTGTATTATGTGCTATTGGAATTATATTAATTTTACTTGGAATTGCAATTATAATACGTCAGAAATCAGCATAAAAAACGAATTTTAGAATTGCTAAGCGGTAGTAACCGCAAAGCAATTCTAATAATCTGCATAATTATCTTCTACAGAAAGTTATGCCACTGGCATAACTTTCCTAGAATATAAAAAAATCATCCAAAAGGATGATTTTTTATTATTTTTTTATCATTTCAATTATTGCCTTTGAATCTAGTTTAAAATATTCTACTAATTCTTTTGCAGGTGCAGATGTGCCAAATGTATCATTTACTCCCATTCTTATAACTTTTGTTGGATATTCTTTTGATAGAACCTCACAAACAGCAGTTCCTAATCCTCCTATTATACTGTGGTCTTCTATTGTTATTATCTTTTTCGTTTCTCTTGCACATTTTACAATTAATTCTCTATCTATTGGTTTTATTGTATGTATATCTACTACTCTTATATTTATTCCCTCTTTTTGTAATTGTTCTTGTGCTAGTATGGCTTCTGATACACAAATACCTGTTGCAATTACAGTTGCATCTATTCCATCTCCTATTTGTATTCCTTTTCCAAATTCAAATTTTTGGTTTTGATCATATATTACTGGTGTTGCATATCTTGCTAGTCTTAAATATACAGGGCCATTTATTTTCGCAATTTCTTCTACTGCCCATCTTGTTTGAGTGTCATCTGATACACTCATGACTTTCATATTTGGTAAACCTCTCATTAAGTTTATATCTTCTAGCATTTGATGTGTTGCTCCATCTTCTCCTACTGTAACTCCTGCATGTGTTGCACATATTTTAACATTTAATTTTGGATAACATATACTATTTCTTATTTGGTCATATACTCTTCCTGTTGCAAATACAGCAAAAGTGCTAGTATATGGCATTAATCCACTTGCTGCTAATCCAGCTGCTGTAGATAACATGTCTTGTTCTGATATTCCCATTTCAAAAAATCTATTTGGGAATTTTTTGGCAAATATACATGTTTTTGTTGCCTCTGATAAGTCTGCATCTAATACTACTATATTTTTATTTCTTTCTCCAATTTCAGATAATGCTTCTCCATAACTTTGTCTTGTGGCAATTTTCTTATCTATATTCATTTTAAATCCTTCCTTTCTTTTATTATGATTATATAGTATAATTCTTCTTTATCTATTTCAATAGGCAGACATAAGGCCTGCCCCTACAATCGCTAAAAATATATTATAGTTCTTTCATTGCTTTGTCATACTGTTCTTCATTTGGTGCCTTTCCATGCCATCCAACTTGATTTTCCATATAAGATACACCTTTACCTTTTATTGTTTTTGCTATAATCGCTGTTGGCATATCTTTAACCATTTTTGCTGTTTGAAAAGCATTAACTAATTCTTCTATATTGTTTCCGTCTACTTCTATTACATAAAAACCAAAACTTTCAAATTTTTTACTTATTGGATATGGGCTTTTTACATCACCTATTGTTCCATCTATTTGCAAATTATTATTATCTACAATGACACATAAATTATCTAATTTATGTTTTGTTGATGTCATTGCTGCTTCCCATACTTGACCTTCTTGTATCTCTCCATCTCCTAATAAACAGTATACTCTTATTCCATTACTTTTTAATTTTGATGCCATAGCCATTCCGTTTGCAACAGATAACCCTTGACCTAGTGAACCTGTACTCATGTCGACTCCTGGTACTTTATTCATATCAGGGTGTCCTTGCAATTTACTTCCTAGATGTCTTAAAGTTTTTAGTTCGTCTTTAGAAAAGTAACCTCTATTTGCAAGTGTACTATATAAAGCAGGAGCAGCATGTCCTTTTGATAATACAAATCTGTCCCTTGCTTCATCTTTTGGTTTTTCTGGGTTAATATTCATTTGATTAAAGTATAATACTGTTAAAATGTCTGCAGATGAAAGTGAACCTCCTGGATGACCTGATTGAGCATTATACACTCCTTCAATGATTCCTCTTTTTATTTCTCTAGCAATATCTTTTAGTTCTTCTAAATCTGTAATTTTCATTTCATCAATCCTTCCTTTCATATATAAAAGATAATAGGGGATTAAGCAATTATTATTACATTTATATATTTTTCAATGATAATAATTATGCTTTCCCCCTATAATTTTTACATTAAAATCGAATATATTATTACTATTATTCCAAGAATAACTCTATAAATAGCAAATATCTTGAAACTTCCTTTCTTTAAGTAGTCTAATAAAAACTTTATTACTAATATTCCTGATAGGAAACTAAATAAAACTCCCATAAAAAATGCTAGTGTAAATTCAAAGTCTGTTATACTTACTAAGACTGCTGCTAAAATTATTGGTGTTGATAGTAAAAATGAGTATCTCGCTGCACTTTCTCTATCTATTTTTAATGCTCTTGCAACAGTCATTGTTATTCCTGACCTTGATGTACCTGGAAATGCTGCTGCTATTGCTTGTGATATTCCTATTAAAAATGATTGCTTGAATGTAATATTTTCAAGTTTTGTTTCTGATGATGATTTTTTATCCACTATATATAATACTATTCCTAGTACTATTAATGCTATTGCTATTAATAGCATTTCTATTCCAAATTTTTCACATATTATTTCTGAAACTTTGTCTAGTATTAGACTTAAAATTCCAGTTGGTATTGTAACTGCCACTATGTACCAAAATAATTTTCCCTCTGTGGATTTTTTCTTTTTGAAGGCTTGCTCATATCCTCCTTTTATTAATAGTAGCCAGTCTTTGAAGAAAAATATTGTTATTGCAAATAATGTTCCTAAGTGTAAAGCTATATCAAAGCTTTCTGGCATCTCCCAATTAAAAAACCATGGTAATAGTTTTAAGTGCGCTGAACTTGAAATTGGTAAAAGTTCTGTTAATCCTTGTACTATTCCTAATATGATTGATTGTAAAATTGTCATTTTTTCCATTCCTTCCTTTGATTAATATATATGGTGGCAATGATTTCGTTTCATTTTTCTCTTCCCCCTAGATCTTTATTCTTCTCATCTTTTTGCTGTTCTTTTCTTGCCACTCTTGAAAAAACGAGCAAAATTTACTTCGTAAATTTTTCACGCTTAACGAGTGGAAATAATTTCATTTTTCTCTTCCCCCTAGATCTTTATTCTTCTCATCTTTTTGCTGTTCTTTTCTTGCCACTCTTG
>JAAWHY010000038.1 GCA_022795675.1 Clostridia bacterium | reverse complement strand
TAATAAAAATGCAGAAAAAATAATACAAATAAATACAATATTAATTCCAATAATAATAATTATTTTTATAATATTTGGAATCAATAATATAAATAAAATAGAAAATTCAAATATTATAGAAAATAATAATACCTTTTTATGGATAATCAGTGCAATAATATATACAAGTTATAATAGTATAACATTAATAGGGCTAACAGGAATAATGAATAAATATTTAAAAAATAAAAGAGAGTGTATAGAAGTTGCAACATTAACATCTATAATAATCATGGCACTAGGAATAATAATTTATCTCCTATTAATAAACATGGATAAGCAAGTAGAAATACCAATGTTATATATAGCAAATAAATTTGGGGGAATATATAAATACTTATATAGTATAACAATATTAATAGCAATATTTACAACAGCAATTTCAGAAGGATACAGTTTTTTAGAAAATGTAAGTAAAAATAATAAAAGTATATATAGAATTATAAATACTATAATGTGTACATTAGCAGTTCCAATATCATTATTAGGATTTGCCAATTTAGTAAATATAGTTTATCCAATATTTGGAATAATTGGAATGATACAGATTATATCAATTTTATGTCATAGATAATTCTTTAGAAAGGACGTGAAAACTTCACGTCCTTTATTAAACTGTTATAAAGCTATATTTCCCTAGAATAAAGTTACATAATTTAATAGAAATGTAACAAAAAAGAAATAAAAATTTAACATAAATATTCATATGATGTAAACCTAATTTCCGCAAAGGTGTAGAAAACGCACGAAAGTTATCAAAATTTGGACTATTGAAAATGTAAAAAATACAAATTATAATAAAATTAAGAATTAAAGAAAATTTAGGAGGAAAAATACATGAAGAAATATTTAAAAATGACAGGGTGCATTTTAGGTGTTATATTAATCATAACAATATTTGCAATAATAAGTAGAAAAATTTTCAAATCATATGCAGACACACCAACAAAAGAAGCAACTGTAAGTAAGGTTACATATGAATTTGAAGCAGAAGACATAAATGCTACAACAGGAATTGCACATAATATAAGAGTTAAAAGTAAAGATGAAACTAATACTAGCACTAACTTATCGATTCCAAATACAATAACAGTAGATAATATAAAGTATACTATTGATAGTATTGGTAATGGAAAAGTATCTGCACTAGGAGATACAACGGGATGGGTGAAAATTACAGTTCCAACAAATGTAACAGAAATTAATGCAAATGCATTTAAAGACTGTACAACTTTAACAACTGTTATTTTTTCATCAACATCAAAGTGTAGTAAGATTGGAGAATATGCATTTTATGGATGCACTTCATTATCAAACATACAAGGTAATGGTACTAACAAGAGAATGCCAGCTAGTATTATAACAATTGAAGACTATGCGTTTTATAACTGTGATGCGTTAGTAGAATTAGATTTGTTCACAGGTATAAAAACACTAGGAGAAAACACATTTAAAGGAACAACACCACTTACAGAACTAACAATTAGAAGTGATATAGAAAATCATAATAATGCATTTAAAGGACATACAGGAATTACTACATTAATATTTAATGGGAAATTAGCTACAACAATATATGATAGCATGTTTGAAGGGTGTACAGGAATTACAAAGGTTACACAAACAAATTATATTATATCAATAGGAAATAGAGCGTTTTTTGGATGTACAGGATTAAATAAATATAAAGCTATAAATTATGGTTTAAATAAAAATTTAAAAGTTGGAAAAGATGCATATAGATTTGGAGGATATGCGGATGGCATAACAGAAATGCCAACAATCAATATTGAACAAAGTGTTGATAAAGCGGATGTAGACTACTATAGTAATGGTATAGGAAAAGTAACAATGGATATATCTGCGAATGATGTAAGTAAAGAATCTCCGAAAGATTACATTGTATGTATTGATGTTACAGGTAGTATGAAGAAAAAAACAAAATCTGAAGTGCCTGAATTAGATGAAAATGGCAATGTTGAGACAGACAAAAACGGAAATGTAGTGATGAAGCAGCTTAGTAAAATGGATATTGCTAAAGAATCATTACAACTATTGGCAAATAATATATATAAAGAAAATCCTAAAAATAGATTAGCAGTTGTTACTTTCGCAGAGGGCTCTTATAAATATATGGATTTTTTAGAGGGAAGTTCCGAAGAAAATGTTAATGCTGTAAATGAATTAATTGAGAAAATAACGTGTAATATATCAGGAAGTAAAGTAAATGAGAATTATGGTAGCAAAACTAAATATTATACATGTCCTAAAGATGATGATGGTAACTATGGAACAAGTTATTTAATAGGACTAAAAACAATGGCAGATGTAATAATGGAAAGAGAAACGGAAAGAGATAGAAATGTATATGGAATATTTATTAGTGATGGATATCCGAATAGAAGCCAAAGTTCGATACAAGGTGCTGCGTCACAAGTTAAGGGATTCTGTGATGCTGTGTGGTCAGTATCAATAGATTTGGTAGTTGATGAAGAAGGATCAGAAGGCGGTGCAGATACAGATACAAATACAGATGCAAATACAGATACAGATGCAGATACAAATACAGATACAGATACAGAAGAAGATAATGGAGAGTTTGAACCTCCAATAGATGACAAGTCACAGACCAAGTGGCTAGAATATATAAGAACTGTTTGGGGAAAAACTCCACTATTCTTTGATTTCCCAGATGATGGACAGCTAGAAACAAACTTCAAAGCATTTATGGAGTCAATTGTTAATGTAAGTACATCAAGTTTATCAGATGTAACATTTAAAAGTGTATTAAATACAGACCTCTGGGACTTTTATACAGGAACAGAATATGTAAATTCAGAAGAGGTAAAAATTGAAAACTCAAAAGAAGCAACAGTAAAAATTGATAGAGTCGGAAAAGATATAAAACAATATTATTATTACATAAGACTGAAAGATGATAAAAGACAGCAAGCAGATCCACAATTATTAGTATCAAACGAACTTACTGCAGAATATACACTCTCAGGAGGGACACATAATGGAGAGCAATTTAATAAAGAAAATGGAAAGAATGCATTATATGATACACCTTTATATTTAGATTGGGTAAAAAAAGATATTAATACAAGACCAGGAAAATTAGAAATAACAAAAATGGGAGAAGCATTAATAAAAACAGAAGAAAAAGAAGAAGGAACAATAACTCCAGTATATGAAGAAATAAAAATACAAGGAGCAGAATTTGAAGTATATGCAAAAGAAGAAATATTTGAAATGGAAAACAAATTATATGAAAAAGATGCATTAGTAAAAAGAATAGTAACAGATGAAAATGGAAAAGCATATATAGAAAACTTACCAATAGGAAAATACTATGTAAGAGAAGTGAAAGCAGGACAAGGATTTGTATTAAATCAAGAGATAAAAGAATTTGAGATAGTAAATCAAGGAGAAGATAAAAGCATACAAAAAGTAGAAATAACTTATAAAAATGAAAGACAAAAGGTAAACCTAAATGGAAAAGAAGGATTACTTGTAGAAAAAACAGCAGACAAAAAACTATACGAATCAGGGGAAGAAGTTATATATACAATAAAAATAACAAATACAACACAAACTATAATACGAAAAATATTAGTTAAAGAAACAATGATACAAGGAAAATTCGAAGATATTTCAACAGACAATGTAGTAAAAGGAGATGATTTAACAGTTGGAATAAGAGAATTAAAGCCAGGAGAAAGTGTTGAACTAAAATTCATAGCAAATATTGGAAATGTATCAGAAAAACAAAAAATAAAAAACAAAGTAGAAGCAATTGGAACAATAGAAGAGCAAGATCCAGAAAATCCAGGAAATACAATAGAAAAAGAAATAAAAGGAGAAGCAGAAGAAGAAATCTATGTAACAAATAAACAATTAAACATAATAAAAGAAGCATTAAAAGATGAATATGAAGTAGGAGAAACAGTGCAGTATATCATAAAAGTAATGAACAATGGAATAACAGACATAACAGATGTAGTAGTAGAAGAAAAAATGTTAAATGGAAAATTTGTATACATAGAAGAAGCAAACCAAGGTGGAGCAGATATAAAATTAGTAGATAATCAAAAAGTAACAATAAGCAAAATAGAACCAGGAAAAATGATAACACTAAGATATGAATATGAAATTTCTAAAGACACCAAAGTTACTGTAGATGAGGAACAAAGAATAATATTAGGAAATAAAGTAACAGTAAAAGGAAAAACAGAAGAACCAGATCCAAGAGATCCAGATGCGACAATATCAAAAGACTTAGAGGATGAAGATACAGAAGAAGTTGAAATAAAAACAAATCCAGAAGGAAGCGGATTAGGAATAATAAAAATAGATTTAGAAACAGGTAAAACGATACAAGGAGCAGTAATAGGATTATATGCAGCAGAAAACATAAAAGGAAGTAACGGAGAAGACATAATTGCAAGAGATACACTTATAGAGAAAGTAACAACAGATGAAAATGGAAAAGCTAAATATACAGTTGACTTACCATTAGGAAAATACTATTTAAAAGAAATAGAAGCACCAGAAAAATATATGTTAAGTGAAGAAAAAATAGAAATAGATGCAACATATAGGGGACAAGAAATAGAAATAATAAATGTAAACAAAACAGTAACAAATAGAAAGATAGTATTAGACTTTTCTGTAGATAAAACATTAAGCAGTATAAATGTAGATGGTGAGAACATACCAATAAAAGATGATAAGTTAGCAAAGTTAGAAATAAAAACATCAAATATAAAAAAAGCAAATGTAATAGTAACATATAAAATAAAAGTAAAAAATAAAGTAAACATTGCAGGAAAAGCAAAAGTATTAGAAATAATACCAAAAGGATATGAAGTAATAAATGCTCCAGAATATTGGACAACAAGGTCAGATGGAATATTAGAAACAGAAGTAAGCTTAGAAGGAAATGAAAGCAAAGAACTAGAGATAAGCTTAAAATGGATTAATAGTGAAGATAATTTGGGTGTAGGAACAAATATAGCAAAATTAGAAATAGAAGATGATACAAATACAGAAGATGATGAATCACAAGCAACAGTAATAATAAGTATAAAGACAGGAGAAATAGTAAGTGCAATAATAATTATAATGATAATAGCATCATTAGGAATATGTGGATACATTACAATCCAAGTAATATCTAAAAAGGAAAAAGGTCCAAATATTGAAGGAATTAGATTCTTAAAAAATAAAGACAAATAAAATAAATAAAAATCACCATAAAATAATATGGTGATTTTTTTGCCAAAAAATCATTGACAAGCTCTACAGAAATGTGATATACTATAAATCTCGATTAAGTCTATATTTAAAATTTATTAATTCTAAAAAGGAGAGGAATTGAATATAAAATAATTCTTATATTACGGACAGTTCAATTTGAAGCTATGAACTTTTCTGATATAAAAATATTTATGTTACAAGAAGGACTTCTTTTCAAGATAATAATTTTTTCTTATATAAAAAAGCTTCAAAATTAAGATTCAAATTTTAATGAAGGAGTGAATTCGTTTCTATGAAAGAAATCAAACATGAAAAATCTATACGTCATACATTTGCAAAAACTGGAGATAGTATTGAAATGCCAAATTTCATCAAAGTGCAAAAAGACTCATACAATTGGTTTATTAGAGAAGGACTAGGAGAAGTACTAAAAGATATTTCACCAATAATAGACTACTCAGGAAACTTAGTGTTAGAGTTTTTTGACTATTACATGGAAGACAAAACAAAATACTCTTTAGAAGAAACAAAGGAAAGAGATGTTACATACTCAACAAGATTACACGTTAAAGTAAGATTAATTAACCGTGAAACAGGAGAAATTAAAGAACAAGAAATCTATTTAGGAGATTTCCCATTAATGACAGACAGTGGAACATTTGTAATAAATGGTGCAGAAAGAGTAGTAGTAAGCCAGTTAGTACGTTCACCAGGATGTTATTATGCAAAAGACTTTGACAAAACAGGAAAACAAGTATATACAGCAACAGTTATGCCAATAAGAGGAGCATGGATAGAATATGAAACAGACTCAAACGATATATTCTATGCAAGAGTTGATAGAACTAGAAGACTACCAATTACAACCTTATTAAGAGCAGTAGGACTAAAAACTGATGAAGAAATAATATCAATGTTTGGGGAAGATGAAAGAATACTTGCAACATTAGAAAAAGACCCAATTAAAACTCAAGATGAAGCATTAATAGAAATTTATAAAAAATTAAGACCTGGAGAATTACCATCAGTAGAAGCAGCAACAAACCTTTTCAATGGACTATTCTTTGACCATAGAAGATATGATTTAGCAAGAGTCGGAAGATATAAATTTAACAAAAAACTAGCACTAGCAGAAAGAATAGAAAATCAAGTAGCTTACGAAGATATAGTAGACACAGAAACAGGAGAAGTATTAGTTGCAAAAGACACAGTAATCTCTAGAGAAATGGCACACACCATACAAAACTCAGGAATAAACATAGTAAGCATAAAAGTAGAAGACAAAAAAGTAATAGTAATAGGAAATGGAACAGTAGACATTCATGCTGTGCTAAAAGATGTTGATTTAAGTGAATTAAACATAAAAGAAGAAGTAAACTATTTAGTATTAAAAAATATATTAGAAACAACAGACTCAAAAGACATAGTAAAAGTAATAGGAGAAAGAATAGAAGAACTAATCCCTAAATACATTACAACAGAAGACATAATAGCATCTGTTGGATATTTATTAAACTTAGCACATAAAGTAGGAAATGTAGATGACATAGACCATTTAGGAAACAGACGTATAAGAAGTGTTGGAGAACTTTTACAAAATCAATTTAGAATAGGACTAACAAGACTAGAAAGAGTTGTAAGAGAAAGAATGACAATACAAGACTTAGACGTAGTAACACCACAAACATTAATAAACACAAAACCTATAACATCATCAATCAGAGAATTCTTTGGAAGCTCGCAACTATCACAATTCATGGATCAAACAAATCCACTTTCTGAATTAACACATAAAAGAAGAATATCAGCATTAGGACCAGGGGGACTTTCAAGAGAAAGAGCAGGATTTGAAGTACGTGATATTCACTACACACACTATGGAAGACTATGCCCAATAGAATCACCAGAAGGACCAAACATAGGATTAATCTCAGCATTATCTTCATTTGCAATTGTAAATGAATATGGATTTGTAGAAACACCATATAGAAAAATAGATCTAGAAACCCACAAAGTTACAGACGAATTTGAATACATGGCAGCATATGATGAAGATGAACACATCATAGCACAAGCAGATGAACCAATAGGACCAGATGGAAAATTTGTAAACTCAAAAATTAAAGTTAGGTATTTAGATGAAGTAACAGAAGTTCCAGCAGAGAAAGTAGACTACATGGATGTATCACCAAAACAATTAGTATCAGTTGCAGCAGCCATGATACCATTCCTAGAACACGATGATGCTAACCGTGCACTTATGGGAACAAACATGCAACGTCAAGCAGTTCCACTAATGATTACAGACTCACCAATAGTAGGAACAGGAATTGAATACAAAGCAGCAAAAGACTCTGGAATAATGATACTTGCAAAAAATGATGGTATTGTAAAAAAAGTTACAGGAGACCAAATAATAGTTGAAAACTCAAAAGGAAAAGAAGATATTTATAAATTACGTAAATTCAAAAGAACAAATGGTGCAACATGTATAAATCAAAGACCAATAGTAGTAAAAGGTGAAAAGATAAAAGAAGGAGACGTAATAGCTGACGGACCTGCTACACAAAACGGAGAAATGGCACTTGGTAAGAATGTAATCATAGCCTTCTCTACATGGGAAGGATACAACTACGAAGACGCTATTCTATTAAGTGAAAGACTAGTAAAAGAAGATGTATTCACATCAATACATATTGAAGAATATGAATGTGAATGTCGTGATACAAAATTAGGACCAGAAGAAATCACAAGAGACATTCCAAATGTTGGTGAAGACTCTTTAAAAGACCTTGATGACAGAGGAATAATAAGAATTGGTGCAGAAGTTGGACCAGGAGACATATTAGTAGGTAAAGTTAGTCCAAAAGGAGAAACAGAACTTACAGCAGAAGAAAGACTATTAAGAGCTATCTTTGGAGAAAAAGCAAGAGAAGTAAGGGACACTTCACTTCGTGTACCTCATGGAGAAGCTGGAACAATAGTTGATATAAAAATATTTGATAGAGACAATTCAGACGAATTAAGTCCAGGAGTAAACCAAGTTATTAGATGTTATATAGCACAAAAAAGAAAAATCTCAGTTGGAGATAAAATGTCAGGACGTCATGGAAACAAAGGTGTTGTATCAAGAATACTACCAGTTGAAGACATGCCATTCATGCCAGACGGTACACCAGTAGACGTATTATTAAATCCATTAGGTGTTCCATCACGTATGAACTTAGGTCAAGTTTTAGAGGTACACTTAGGAGCAGCAGCAAGACTACTAGGACTAAAAATTGCGACACCAGTATTTGACGGTGCAACAGAAGAAGAAATAGTAGAAATGCTTGAACAATCAGGTTTATCACCAGATGGAAAAACAATACTATATGATGGAAGAACAGGAGATCCATTCGACAAACCAATTACAGTTGGTGTAATGTATATGTTAAAACTACACCACTTAGTAGATGACAAAATACATGCACGTTCAACAGGACCATACTCAATAGTTACACAACAACCATTAGGAGGTAAGGCACAATTTGGAGGACAACGTTTTGGAGAAATGGAAGTTTGGGCACTTGAAGCATATGGAGCAGCACATACACTGCAAGAAATGTTAACAGTAAAATCAGACGATATAGTAGGACGTGTTAAAACATATGAAGCAATTGTTAAAGGTGAAAACATTCCTGAACCAGGAATTCCAGAAGGATTTAAAGTATTAATAAAAGAACTACAAAGCTTAGGATTAGATATGAAACTATATAACAAAAACGATGAAGAAGTTGAACTAAAAGAGAATATAGAAGAAGGAATAGACTTCAATTTAGAAAGAGAACAACATAGCAAAGAAGAATTAAAAGTATTAGACGATGAATTAACATCAGAAGGATATGAAGAAATTGGAGACGATGAAATAGACGACCTTGAAAGAGATGATATCTATGATGATACAGACATAATAGACGATGATGATATATTTGACAATGATTTAGCAACAGACAATATAGAGAATGATGAAGACATAATAGGAGATAATGATAACGGAATTATAGATGACGATATGTAGAAATAATTAAATAATCCATTAACAAATTAATTATTAACTCGAAGGAATTGTTCGTGCAATGTAAAATAATTAAAATATGTTAATGCAAAAAACAATTTGTATATATTAAATTGGAGGTTCATAAATTGGACGAATTAGAAATGTTTGAAAAAATAAAAATTGGAATTGCCTCAGATGAGAAAATAAGAGAATGGTCAAAAGGTGAAGTAAAAAAACCAGAAACAATAAATTATAGAACACTAAAACCAGAAAAAGATGGACTATTCTGTGAAAGAATATTTGGGCCAGTAAAAGACTGGGAATGTCACTGTGGAAAATACAAAAGAGTAAGATATAAAGGAATTGTATGTGATAGATGTGGAGTTGAAGTTACAAAATCTAAAGTAAGACGTGAAAGAATGGGACATATAGAACTTGCAGCACCAGTAGCACATATATGGTATTTCAAAGGAATACCAAGTAGGATAGCATTATTATTAGATGTTTCCCCAAGAAACATAGAAAAGGTAATTTACTTTGCCTCATATATAGTAACAGACAAAGGAACATCAGACTTAATGAAATGCCAAATTTTGACTGAAAAAGAATATGTAGAAGCGGTTGAAAAATATGGTAGAGGTTCATTTAAAGCTGAAATGGGTGCATCAGCAATAAAAAAACTATTAGAAGAAATAGACATAGATAAATTATCTGAAAAATTAAAAAAAGAAATAGAAAAAGCAAGTGAACAAAGAAAAGTAAAAATAGCAAAAAGATTAGACACAGTAGAAGCCTTTAGAATTTCTAAAAATAAACCAGAATGGATGGTAATGAATGTTGTGCCAGTCATACCAGCAGATCTAAGACCAATGGTTCAATTAGATGGTGGTAGATTCGCAACCTCTGACTTAAATGATTTATATAGAAGAGTTATAAACAGAAATAACAGATTAAAAAGATTACTAGAATTAGGAGCACCAGAAATCATTGTAAGAAATGAAAAAAGAATGTTACAAGAATCAGTAGACGCCCTAATAGATAATGGTAGACGTGGACGTCCTGTCACTGGAGCTGGAAACAGACCTTTAAAATCATTATCAGACATGTTAAAAGGAAAACAAGGTAGATTCAGACAAAACCTATTAGGAAAAAGGGTTGACTACTCTGGGCGTTCAGTTATAGTTGTAGGACCAGACTTAAAAATATATCAATGTGGTGTGCCAAAAGAAATGGCAGTAGAACTATTTAAACCTTTCGTTATGAAAGAATTAGTCGGACGTGGAATAGCACATAATATAAAAAATGCAAAAAGAATGGTAGAAAAACTAAGACCAGAAGTATGGGATATACTAGAAGAAGTTATAAAAGACCATCCAGTAATGTTAAACCGTGCCCCAACACTACACAGACTTGGAATACAAGCATTTGAACCAGTATTAGTAGAAGGAAGAGCGTTAAAATTACACCCATTAGTTTGTACAGCCTTCAATGCAGACTTTGATGGAGACCAAATGGCTATACACGTTCCACTATCACCAGAAGCACAAGCAGAAGCAAGATATTTAATGTTATCAGTAAACAATCTATTAAAACCACAAGATGGTAAACCAGTAACAGTACCTACACAAGACATGATACTAGGAAGTTATTACTTAACAATGCAAGTTGATGGTGAAAAAGGTGAAGGAATGCACTTTAAAGATGTCGATGAAGCATTACTAGCATATCAAAATGGAGACCTAGAATTACATGCAAAAGTATTTATAAGAATGAGCAAAGAAATAGATGGAGAAATCAAAACAAGAGAAACTGAAACAACAGTTGGTAGGGTAATCTATAATCAAGGAATACCACAAGACTTAGGATTTGTAGACAGAACAACAGAAGAAGGAATGTTTGCACTAGAAATAGATTTCCCAGTTATAAAGAAAAATTTAGGAACAATAATCGCTAAATGTATTGATGTACATGGATTAAGTGAAGCAGCAGAAGTACTAGATTATATAAAAAATCTAGGATATAAGTATTCTACAAAAGGAGCTATCACAGTTTCAGTTGCAGACGTCAAAGTGCCAGAAGCCAAAAAAGAGATATTACAAAAAGCAGAAAAAGATGTAGACGATGTAACAAGACACTATAAACGTGGATTAATTACAGATGATGAAAGATATTCATCAGTAATCAAAATATGGGAAAAAGCAATAGATGATGTTACAGAAGCTATGAAAAACAATTTCGACACATTAAACCCAATATACATGATGGCAGAATCAGGAGCAAGACGGAAACATGAACCAATTAAGACAAATTGCTGGTATGCGTGGGCTTATGGCTAGTACAACAGGAAAAACAGTCGAAATTCCGATAAAATCATGTTTCCGTGAAGGATTAGGACCACTAGAATACTTTATTTCATCACATGGAGCTAGAAAAGGACTAACAGATACAGCCTTAAGAACAGCAGACTCTGGATACCTAACAAGAAGATTAGTAGACGTATCACAAGACATTATAGTAAGAGAAGAAGACTGTGGAACTACTATAGTGTTCTTGAGATAGCGGAGATACTTCACAGCCGTATTGTTGGCGCAGTTCTTGCTGACACGCAGAAAATGCTCGAAATCAACTATTATTCCTGCC
>JAAWHY010000037.1 GCA_022795675.1 Clostridia bacterium | reverse complement strand
TATCTTTATCTATCCATATTTCATAATTCTGTGGTTTTTCATATTTATATTTTAATACATAACATTCTTTACCATTAGCATTTTTAATGTCAATAGATACATATAAATATGCTAATGGTAAAGAATGTTATGTATTAAAATATAAATATGAAAAACCACAGAATTATGAAATATGGATAGATAAAGATACAGGGTTACCAATAAAGGAAGTACGTAGAGAAGCCGAAAAATCTTTTTTTGAAGGAACGAATGTAGTAAAAAAGACTGGAGATATGATTTCAGAATATAAATATGAATTTAGAACTGTAACAGATGATGATGTAGCTGTACCAGATCTATCAGCATATGAAATTATAAATTATACTAGAAACATGGAGGATTTAATAAATAATTAATCATATCTTTTAAGGCACGGTAAATCGTGCCTGTTTTAATTGTATAGGAAAAATCGACATTTGAACAAATAAACAAAATATGCTAAAATAGTCTTATCAATATAAAAGGAGAAATACCATGATGAATAATATACCTAATTTTTTGTATGAGAGATTATTAAAACAATATGGCGAAAAACTAACAGAAAGCATTTTAAATGGATTTTCTGTTAAAAGATATGTAACTTTAAGGGTAAATACTTTAAAATCAAATACAGACAAAATTAAAGAAATTCTTAATTCTTCAAATATTAAATATAAAGAAGTGGAATGGAGTAGTGAAGCATTAATATTAGAAGAAGTAGATGAAGCAGAAATAAGAAAATTATCAATATATGAAAATGGTGAAATATATTTACAAAGTTTATCTTCAATGTTGCCAGCTATTGTATTAGACCCTAAACCTGATGAAAATATATTAGACATGGCAGCAGCACCAGGCGGAAAAACTACTCAAATGGCTAGTTTATCTCAAAATAAAGCATTAATCACTGCCTGTGAGAAAAATAAGATAAGAGCAGAGAGACTAAAATATAATATTGAAAAACAAGGAGCAAATAAAGTAAATGTATTAATAGAAGACGCTAGAAATTTAGACAGTTATTTCTCATTTGATAAAATTTTATTAGATGCACCTTGTAGTGGCAGTGGAACTATTAATATAAATAATGAAAAATTAGAAAATATATTTACAGAGGAATTAATAAATAGGTCTGTAAAAACTCAATATGAATTACTAAAAAAAGCAATAAGCATTTTGAAATCAGGGCATGAAATGGTATATTCAACATGTTCATTACTAGAAGAAGAAAATGAGAACAATATTGAGAAAATATTGAAAAATAATAATATTGAAATCGTACCAATAGATGAAAATTTATTTAAAGAGGCAAATTTATTGCCTACAAAATTAAAAGGTACTATAATAGTAGCACCAAATGAACTATATGAGGGATTTTTTATTGCTAAATTAAGAAAATAATTATCCCCCAGTATAACTGGGGGATAATTATTTGTTACTCATACCGCCATACTTAAAGGTAAATGCAGACAACTCCTATTACCAAAGCAGCAGTAAGTAGTAATAGGTATTTTGCAAGCCAAGTAAGTTTCTTTTTAGGCGGAAAATGAATACTTACAAAACTGCCAAAGTCGTACATTGGCTCTACAGGTTCTTCCTTAATAAAATAGCCTAAAATTTTTTCTTTCATGTTGTTCTCCTTTTCTACTTTTGAGTATATCAACCCATATTTTATATAAATTATATCACGAAATTTGTCAAAAGTCAAAAAATTGAATAGATGAAACAGAATAAAAAATAGCAATAGAACGGGGATATACATACCCCGCTCTTATTGCATTACTCGTCACTTTCCTTGTCCTTGTTGCTTTTCTCAAGCCGATAAATGATGTAAATCGCAAGTATAACCCCGCCGACTAAGCTTCCAAGAGTTAAGGTTGACTTTAGAAAAACAAACACTACAAATACTATAACGCTTATGGAGGTAACAACGACAATAAACCACTTTGGTATTTTGCTGTAATCGATCTCCCCATTTGCCTCCTTCTTATCTTTCAGCTTTAATAGTGTTATGAGAACTACACCAAAAAGTATAACTCCCAAAAGTCCAAGTGAAGGCAACAAAATGTCTGTAGTCAATAACCGTTTGATCATAAAATGATCCTCCTTTTTACTTTTATTTAGGCATTCAACCCATACTTAACATAAATTATACCACAAAATTTGTCAAAAGTCAAAAAATAAATGTTAGCCTTGACAAACAAATATTGTTATATTATAATGTTAACCATAGTTAACATGGAGGAGTTAGAAATGATATCAAAAGCTTCAGAAGAATATTTAAAAACAATGTATATTTTAAAAAAGCAAAATGGAAATATTAGAGTTACAGACATTGCTAATAAAATGAATTGTTCTAAACCTAGTGTAAATAAAGCGATATATAATTTAAAAGATGAAGGAATGTTAAATTATGAATCTTATGGAACAATTGAATTAACTCTAGAAGGAGAAAACTTAGCAAAAAAAATTTTAGAAGCATATGATATTGTTTATTTATTTTTAAAAGATGTATTAAATTTAGAGGAAGATGAAGCAGAAAATGAGGCTGAAAGAATTAAATTAGCAATAAATGATAATACTATAAATAAATTAGCAAAATATGTTCATAAAGTTTTAGATTTAAGCAATTTGGATTGTAATTATGATGTTAATAGAGAAAGATGTAGAGATTGTGTAAAACGAACAAATATTAAAAAATGAATAAAACGGGTGGACGCAAGACCCACCCCTACAATTTATTTAATAAATTGTAGGGGCATCGTTTGTGGGAATACATCGTAGGAAAGATACCACTGTGCCCTTCTAAAATGATAATTATAAAACATTAAATAGAAAGGATTTTAAAATGAAAAAAAATTTATTAGAAATAAAAGATTTATGTGTAAAAGCAGAAGAAAAAGAAATTTTAAAAGGAATAAATTTAAACATAAATAAAGGAGAAATACATGTAATAATGGGGCCAAATGGTTCTGGAAAAACTACAACAGCAAATGCAATTTTAAACAATCCTGCATATACAAAAACAAAAGGAACAATTAATTTTGAAGGAACTGATATAACAAACTCTAAAACTGATGAAATTGCAAGAAAAGGCGTATTTATGTCATTCCAATTACCAGAAGAAATACCAGGAGTATCTGTAACTAATTTCTTAAAATATGCTAAAAATAAAGTTACAGGAGAACCAGTAAAAATATTTAAGTTTAAACAAGAATTAAAAGGGTATATGGAAGAATTAAATATGAACTCAAATAATATGGAAAGAAGCTTAAATGTAGGATTTTCCGGTGGAGAAAAGAAGAAAAATGAAATACTGCAAATGCTTGTATTAAATCCAAAACTAGCTATTTTAGATGAAACAGACTCAGGATTAGATGTAGACGCAATAAAAACAGTATCAAAAGGAATAGAAATGTTTAAGAATGATGATAATGCAATACTTATTATAACTCATAATACAAAAATACTTCATAGCTTAAAAGTAGATTATGTCCATGTTTTAGTAAATGGAAAAATTGTAAAAACAGGGGGACAAGAATTAGCAAAAGAAATTGAATACAATGGGTATAGTGAATATAAATAGAAAAGCTCTCGGCTTAAAAAAACACCGAGAGTAGAAAATAGTACTCACCTTAAAAAAGGATATTCATCCAATAAGTCTTCTAAGTCTTCATCTTCAATTTTATCTTCATTTTCAACAGACTGTTCGCCTAATAATTTTTCCAACGTATCTGAAATTTGCTTTGAATTATTATTCGCTATTTTGATTGCTTCTAAAATGTCATAAAGAACACCCAAAATTAAAAATAATGATAAAAGAGCAACGATGATAGCGATAGTGTAAAGAACAGGTGCATTAGATTGAATAAAATTATTCATGAGTACTTACCTCCTTCTGTAAAACATTACATTGAAACATATATATTATAACATAAAATAGTTAATTTTACAAATTTGAAAGGAATCCAAAAATGAATAAAATAAATCTTAAGGAAACTAATAGAAATATTTATGACATTAAAAATAAAGATGAATATGAATTTAAAATAAAAAAAGGTCTAACTCCAGAGATCATAAAAGAAATATCAATTCAAAAGAATGACCCTGACTGGATGAAAGAATTTAGATTAAAAGCATTAGAGGTATATAATAAATTAGAATTACCAACTTGGGGACCAAATCTTTCAGAATTAAATATGGAGGAAATTGCAACATATGTAAGACCTAAAACAAAATTAAATAATTCTTGGGAAGATGTTCCAGAAGATATAAAAAGTACTTTTGATAAACTAGGAATACCAGAAGCAGAAAAAACATCTCTTGCAGGGGTAGGAGCACAATACGATTCAGAAGTGGTTTATCATAGTATGAAGGAGGAACTTATAAAACAAGGAGTAATATATACAGATATGGAAACAGCAGTAAGAGAATACCCTGACCTAGTTCAAAAGCATTTTATGAAATGTGTTCCAATATATGACCATAAATTTGTGGCATTACATGGAGCTGTTTGGTCAGGAGGATCATTTGTATATGTACCAAAAGGAGTAAAAGTAGATATTCCGCTTCAATCTTATTTTAGATTAAACTCTCCAGAATCGGGACAATTTGAACATACTTTAATAATAGTAGATGAAGGTGCAAGTCTACACTTTATAGAAGGCTGTTCTGCACCAAAATATAATAAAGTAAATTTACATGCAGGTTGTGTAGAGTTATATGTTAAAGATGATGCATATTTAAGGTATTCAACAATCGAAAACTGGTCAAAAAATATGCTAAACTTAAATACTAAAAAAGCAATAGTAGGCAAAAATGCTAAAATGGAATGGGTATCAGGCTCATTTGGTTCAAAAATATCAATGTTATATCCAATGAGTATATTAAATGGTGAGGGTTCAAAAACAGAATTTACAGGAATCTCATTTGCAGGAAAAGGGCAAAATCTAGATAATGGTTTTAAAGTAATTCATAATGCAAAAAATACATCAAGTTTAGTTAATGCTAAATCAATATCTAAAAATGGTGGAAAATGTACTTATAGGTCTTTAGTAAGAATAGAGGAAAATGCTAAGAATTCAAAATCTTCAGTATCTTGTGAATCATTAATGTTAGATGATATATCAATATCAGATACAATACCAGTAAATGACATAAAAACAGATGAAGTCGAGTTTTCTCATGAAGCTAAAATTGGTAAAATTAGTGATAAAACTATTTTTTATTTGATGAGTAGAGGTTTATCAGAAGAAGATGCAAAAGCTATGATTGTTAGAGGGTTCGCATATCCAATTTCTAAAGAATTACCTATTGAATATGCAGTAGAGATGAATAATTTGATTAATTTAGAATTAGAAGGTGCTATAGGATAAATGAACACCCAAAAGGGTACAGTGGTGTCACAAGACTATAGTATTCCAACAAACGGTGCCTCTACAATACGAAAGGAAATGAAATGAATAATTTAAAATTAAATGAAACACCAATAAGAACATCTAGGAACTTCAATATTAATAATATTAAATTAGAAGATATTGAAATTCCAGATACTATAAATAAATTTAATAATATTACGATAACTGGTGATAGTTCACTAATAAGTAATAATACCAGTAATATTAAATTAACTTATGGTATAGAAGAAGAACTTATAAATCAGATAAAAGAACATTCCAATATTGAATTAGAAATAAATTGTATAGAGTATGAAAAAATTCAGGCAGATTTTAACTTTGATGAAAGTAATCCTACATTATTAGAGAATATTGAAATTATAGCAAGTGAAAACTCGAAATCAACAATAATATTAAAATATAAAGCACAAGATGATTTGGAATATTGGCATAATGGTTTAATAAGAGTAAATGCTAAAAAAGATTCTGAAATAAACATTATTTTAGTTAACCTGTTAAACATGAAGTCTAATAATTTTATGAGCATCGAAAACAATATAGAAGAAAATGCAAAAGTAAAATATACAATTATAGATTTTGGAGGAAGAAACAGTATTACAAATTATTACTCTAACATAATAGGAGAAAATTCAGATAATACAATTAATACTATATACTTAGGAAAAGAAAATCAATTATTTGATTTAAACTATATTGGAGAATTACGAGGAAAAAAATCTAATATAGATATAGAGGTTCAGGGAGCTTTAATAGATAAAGCTAAAAAACATTTTAAAGGAACTATAAACTTTAAAAAAGGATGTAAAAAGGCAACAGGAAACGAAAATGAATCATGTATGCTTTTATCAGATACAGCAAAATCTTTGGCATTACCAATGTTATTATGTTCAGAGGAAGATGTTGAAGGAAATCATAGTAGTTCTGCAGGGAAGATAGGAGAAAAAGAACTATTCTATATAATGAGTAGAGGTTTTAAATTAAAAGAAGCAATGAAATTAATGGTAAGGGCAAAATTCAATAAAATACTAGAAAATATTGATAATGAAGGACTAAAAGAAGAAATTATTTATGAAATTGATAAAAGACTAGATTGATATTAAAAAATAATTACCATTAAGAAAGGAAAAAAGATGAATATAGAAGAAATAAGAAAAGATTTTCCATTATTAAAAAATAGAGATATAGCATATTTAGATAATGGGGCAACAACTCAAAAACCTATTCAAGTCATAAATACAATTAAAGAATTTTATGAACAATACAATGCAAATCCACATAGAGGTGCTTATACGTTAAGTGTAGAAGCAACTGAGGTCTACGAAAATACTAGGACTAGAATTGCCGAATTTATAAATGCAAAACATAGAGAAGAAATTATTTTTTCTAAAAATGCAACAGAAAGTTTAAATTTAATTGCTTATACCTATGGAATGGAGAATTTAAAAGAAAACGATGAAGTAGTTATTTCTATAATGGAACATCATTCTAATTTAGTTCCATGGCAAAAAGTAACAAAAATAACAGGAAGCAAATTAAATTATATGTATATTAATAATGACTACGAATTATCTGATAAAGAAATAGAAACTAAGATTACAGATAAAACTAAAATAGTTGGAATTTCTCATGTATCAAATGCATTAGGTACAATAAATAATGTTAAAAAAATAATAAAGTATGCTCATAAAAGAGGAGCAATAGTATTAGTAGATGCTTCTCAAAGTATTCCTCATATGAAAATAGATGTACAAGAATTAGATGCTGATTTTTTAGTATTTTCAGGTCATAAAATGTTAGCACCACTTGGAATTGGTGTATTATATGGAAAAAGAGAACTTCTAAATAAAATGACACCATTTTTAATGGGTGGAGATATGATAGAATATGTGTATGAGCAAGACACTACATTTGCTCCGCTTCCAAATAAATTTGAAGCAGGTACACAAAATGTAGAAGGTGTAGTAGGTTTTGGGGCAGCAATTGATTATATAGAAAAAATAGGATATGACAAAATTCAAAAGATAGAAAACGAACTACTTACTTATGCCAGACAAAAATTATCTAATTTAGATTACTTAGATTTATACTTAACTCCAAATGAAGAAAATCATTCTGGAGTAATCTCTTTTAATATAAAAGGTGTACATTCACATGATGTCGCAAGCATATTAGACTCACAAGGAGTATGTGTACGTTCAGGAAATCATTGTACTCAACCTTTAATGAGATTTTTAGGAATTGATTCAACATGTAGAGCAAGTTTTTATTTCTATAACACAAAAGAGGATGTAGATAGGCTTGTTGAGGCTTTGAATAAAGCATATAATATGTTTAAAACATATATAAAATAAGTACTATATGTTATAGATAATTATATTATTTTTTTCAGCAAACTCAAAAGGTCCCGTAATGTGCGAAAGAAACTATATGATTAAAGATATATTACATTACTTTGTGAGTAATCCGTGAGCAGCAGGCTGTTTGAGCTTTGCTTGCAAAATTAATATAATTATCTATAACCTAATAATTCTTATATAATAGAAAGGTAGAAAAAATGGAAGATTTAACAGAGGTTTATAATGAATTAATAATGGAACATAGTATGAATTCTTATAATAAAAAGAAATTAGAAAATGCGACATGTTCAGAAATAGGACATAACCCAAACTGTGGAGATGAAATAACATTAGAATTAAAATTAAATGGAGATATAATTGAAGATATGGGATTTTCAGGACATGGGTGTGCAATTTCACAAGCATCAACATCTATTATGATAGATACCTTAAAAGGAAAAACAATAAATGAAGCAAAACAGATAATAAAAACATTTATAGATATGATAAAAAGAGAGACAAAAAATGAAGAAGAATTAGAAAAATTAGAAGATGCAATAGCATTTAAAAATGTATCAAATATGCCTTCTAGAGTAAAATGTGCATTACTTGCTTGGCATACATTGGAGGGTATGATAATAAAACATGATAATTCTACATGTAGGGGAGATTAGTAATCGCCCATCTCTAGAGAAATATCTGAAAATATTATTAATATATGAAAGGAACAACATATGGAAAACAAAAAAGTCTTATTAGGAATGAGTGGAGGAGTAGATAGTTCTGTATCTGCATTACTATTAAAAGAAAAAGGTTATGAAGTAATAGGTGTAACATTAGAATTATTTTCAGATAGTAGTTGTTGTAATATAGATACATATATCGATGCAAAAAATGTATGTAATTCAATAGGAATTCCTCACTTTACTTATGATTATAAAGAAGATTTTAAAAAGAATGTTATAGAAGATTTTATTAGCTGTTATGCAAGTTGTAAAACTCCAAATCCTTGTATTGAATGTAATAAATATATGAAATTTGGAATTATGTATGAAAAAGCAAAACAGCTTGGATGTTATTACATAGCAACAGGACATTATTCTAGAACTGAATATAGCAATGAATATAAAAGATGGGTATTAAAAAAATCTAATGCAGGTAAAAAAGACCAAAGTTATGTCTTGTGGAATATTCCTAAAGATTTAATAGAACATATATTATTTCCATTAGCAGATTTTGAAAATAAAGAAAATATAAGAGAAATTGCAAGAAAAAATAACTTAAAAATAGCAGATAAACCAGATAGTGAAGATATTTGTTTTATACCTGATGGTAACTATAAAAAGTTTTTAGAAACAAATTCTAATATAAAACCCAAAATTGGTAATATAGTAAATTCTCAAGGTCAAGTATTAGGAAAACATAATGGATTATATAATTATACAATAGGTCAAAGAAAAGGATTAGGAATCTCTCATTCTGTACCATTATTTGTTATAGGCTTTAACAAAGATAAAAATGAAGTAATCGTAGGTGAGGAAAAAGAATTGTATAAAAGTGAAATTTTGGTTACAGATATTAATTTATTATTAGTAGATGAAATTGGAAGTGAAATTGAGGTAGAGGTTAAAACAAGATATTCAGCAAAATTAGCTAAAGCTAAAATAATTCAAAGTGGAGATAAAATAAAAGTAGATTTTTATGAACCACAAAGAGCAATAACTCCAGGTCAGTCTGCTGTATTTTATATAGGAGATATTGTATTAGGTGGAGGAAAAATAATATAATGAAAGAACAAATTAGAGATGAAGAATAAAAGGGAGAATTAATTATTGTGGAAAAGTATGAAGAAATAGAAAGAGCACTCATAAAAACTTATCGTAAAAAGATATGGAATAGATTTACAAAAGGAATAAGAGAATATGATATGATACAAAATGGAGACAAGATTGCAGTTTGCATGTCAGGTGGTAAAGACTCAATGTTAATGGCAAAATGTTTTCAGGAATTAAAAAAGCATGGTAAATTAGATTTTGACTTAGTATTTCTTGTTATGAATCCAGGTTATACAGAATTAAACAAACAGAAAATAATAGATAATGCAAAACTGCTTAATATACCCATAACTATGTTTGAAACAAAGATATTTGATGTTGTTGAAGAAATAGATGACCACCCCTGCTATATATGCGCTAGAATGAGGAGAGGACATTTATATAAAAAAGCCAGAGAATTAGGTTGTAATAAAATTGCTTTAGGTCATCATTTTGATGATGTAATTGAAACAATATTAATGGGAATGTTATATGGTGCTCAAATGCAAACAATGATGCCAAAACTGCATAGTACCTTTCATCCAGGAATGGAGCTTATAAGACCTATGTATTTTGTAAAAGAAGCGGATATTATAGCATGGAAAAATAAATATAATTTACACTTTTTACAATGTGCTTGTAAAGTCACAGAAAAATGTATAACTTGTGGAGATATTGGTGGTGGTTCAAAAAGAGAGGAAATGAAAAATCTAATAAAAGAACTTAGACAAAAATACGAAAATATTGACATCAATATATTTAGAAGTGCTCAAAACGTTAATTTAGATACTATTATTTCATATACCAAAAAGGGTGAAACTCATCATTTTTTAGATGAGTATTAAAAAACGAACTTGAAGAATAGGCAAAGTCTATTCTTCAAATTCTTTACTAAGTTTATGTATTGCTTTTGTTTCAATTCTAGATACATATGAACGAGAAATTCCCATAAGTTTAGCAATTTCATTTTGGGTTTTTGGTTTATCACCATTTAATCCAAAACGGAGAATTATAATTTCTTTTTCTCTATCTTTTAATACATCTGACATCTTTTTATATAAGAATTTTGTTTTTAATTTTAGATCGATTTCATCTTCAATGCTTCTTTCGTCATTTTCTAGTATTTCTAATAATGTAATTTCATTATCATCTTTATCTTTTCCAATAGGTTCATTCAAATAAACTTCTGCTTTAGTTTTCTTTGAACCTCTTAAAAACATTAAAATTTCATTTTCTATACAGCGTGCAACATATGTAGCGAGTCTTATGTTCTTTGACATATTATAACTATTAATTCCTTTAATTAAACCAATTGTACCAATAGAAATCAAATCATCTTGCTCTATATTTGTACTAGAGTACTTTTTAGAAATATGTGCTACAAGTCTTAAGTTTCTCTCAATAAGAATATTTCTAGCTTCTTCATCACCGATTACTTAATCTTTCAAGAAAAATCTTTTCTTCTTCAGGTGCTAATGGTTCAGGGAATAATTGACTACTTTGTATATATCCAAACATTAAAAAACATGACTTAAGTATTGCAATTATACCCGATATTGTTAATGTAAGCATAAACACCTCCAATGCACTATATCAAAATTATATGTTCAAAAAAAATAATAGTGCATGGACTGTTAAAATTTTTCTATTGTAGAATTTTTAGCTTGATAAAGTGAAAAGCTTAGTACAAAATAAATATGGCAATTTTACAGTTTTTAATGGTTTTTTAATATTACAATGATTATAAAGTTTTTGTGTAGACTTTATTATAAAAATATGTTATAAATATTAATATAGTAGAATTAGAAAGAGGTTATGCATTTATGATAGACATATCTGAAAATAAGATTGAATTACAACATATTCATGAAAGAATTAATAGCTTAGGAAAGTCTTTAGGAAATTTAGATATTTTAGAAGAAAAGTTAAAAGAACTCGAAAATAAAACTTTAGAAGAAGGTTTTTGGAGTGATAAAAAAGTATCAAATTCAATTTTAAGTGAGTTAAAGAAGATTAGATATAAAGTTACTAATTATAAAGAATTCTGTTCTGAGATTGTAAATCTTGAAGAAATTAATGAGTTTTTATCAATAGATAATGATGACGAACTCTCAGTGGAATTATTGAAAAATACTAAGAAATTAGAAAAATCAATAAAAGATTTTGAAATAACTATACTTTTGTCTGGAAAATATGATTCTAATAATGCAATAATAACATTACATCCAGGGGCAGGAGGAACAGAAGCACAAGATTGGGTTCAAATGTTATATAGAATGTATTGTAGATGGGCTAATTCTAAAGGATTTAGTGTTAAAGAATTAGATTATTTAGAAGGTGATGAAGCAGGAATAAAAAGTGTTACAGCCTTAATAACTGGGGATAATGCATATGGATATATGAAAAGTGAAATGGGAGTTCATAGATTAGTTAGAATTTCTCCTTTTGATGCAGGAGGTAGAAGACATACCTCATTTGCATCATTAGAAGTATTACCTGAAATAAGTGATGATATTGAGTTAGATATAAATCCTGATGACATTAAAATGGATGTATATAGAGCATCTGGTGCAGGAGGACAACATATTAATAAAACATCATCTGCTGTAAGACTTACACATATTCCTACTGGAATAATTGTAGCCTGTCAAACAGAACGCTCACAAGTACAAAATAGAGAAACAGCAATGAAAATGTTGAAATCAAAATTATTAGACTTAAAAGAAAAGGAACATAAAGAAACTATAGATGAACTTAAAGGAATACAAATGGATATTGCCTGGGGAAGCCAAATACGTTCATATGTATTTTGTCCATATACACTTGT
>JAAWHY010000036.1 GCA_022795675.1 Clostridia bacterium | reverse complement strand
GAGAAAATACAATAAAAGTGAGCAAATTAAATTTAGAAAAAAAAGGAATAATTATACTAGTAATATCTGCAATATTAATAGTAGCCATTGGAACAATATGTTTTGCAATGCTAACGAGAAATAATACAATAGAGACAATATCGAAAAATGACGAAGAAGCACAAGAAAATGCTATAGAAGAAAATAATGTAGTTGATGTGGAAATAGTAGAAGAAAATAAAAATGAAGAAAAAGACAATAAAGAAGATAAAAAAAATAATAATGTTAATTCAGATAAATATTATGTGAAAGTAAATGTATATGCAAATGTTGTAAATGTTTATACAAAAGATGCCAGTGGTAATTATACTGTACCAGTAAAGGCAATGATATGTTCTACAGGAAAAGCTACTCCAAATTCAGGGCAATATAAACTAAATGGAACAAAACATAGATGGCATACTTTATTTGGTAATTTATATGGACAATATACCACAGCTATTTTTGGTGATATTTTATTCCATTCTGTACCTTATGCTAGAAATGGTGATCCATCATCATTAATGTATGGATATTATGACAAATTAGGAACAAGAGCATCTGCAGGATGTATTAGATTAACAGTACAAGACGCAATATGGATTTATAATAATATATCAACAGGAACCATTGTTGAATTTTATTCAAGTAGTAACCCAGGTCCATTTGGAAAACCTGTTGCACAAAAAATTTCTAGTAATATAACATGTAGAGGATGGGATCCAACAGATCCATTATCTTCAAATCCTTGGAGAAATTATGTTGATAATACACAAACACTAGTCACTCCACCACAACAAACAAATCCACCACCAGTTCAACCAACTAATCCAGGCATAGAAAATGAAACAGAGGAACCAAAAGATAATAATACAAGCTCTGGAAATGGGGCTATAGTTAATAATACAACATCTGGTGCCACAACTAACGAAACAGGAAACGTTATTCAATAATAATAAAATATTAGAAAATACTTGAACTTTAAGAAGAATTAGTATATAATATTTTTGTTGTTAAAAATAAGTACAATTTTAAAAAAATATGTAATATTTATCTACACTACGAATATTATATAATATACAGTACTTAATCAATAATATAAAAAAATTAACCAAGATACTGATATTGTAAATATATTTTTATTGTAATATCAGTACTTGGAAAATTAGAATTAATTATAATGGCGCCTTAGCCAAGCGGTAAGGCACGAGTCTGCAAAACTCTGATGATCGGTCCGACTCCGATAGGCGCCTCCAAAGGAAAAACGAGAAAATATTGAAGTATCAATGTTTTTCGTTTTTTTAATTTTTGATTTAAAAATAAGAATGTAGTATTTTCAGTACTTTTAAGGTTTTAAAATTGAATTAATGATTACTTTTGTATTAAAATTGTGTTAAAAAATAAAATTTATTCATTAAAAAATGTATTAAAATTTTTTAATGAAAATTTGTTTTGTTCTCTTGTATTTAATAATTAAATAATGTATAGTATTAAACATAGGAAATGAGAAAAAACAGTATAGGTGTTACCACTTTACATACACAGTTTTTACTGTGAGAATGAAGGTTGGGCTATGATAGAATCAGTATTAATTCAATTAGTATGGCTATTATTTTGAGAAAATAAAAAAGCACCACGTACGTTTTTGCAGAGCTATGTGGTGTTTATGGTTTCATAGTATTCTTAATATTGACATTAATAGTATCATTAACCATAAACTTAGCCTTATTGATGATTATATACATACAATAAGTTTTTTGTACTAACTGTAAGGAGTGATATGTTATGAATTTAAAAGATAAAATAGCTATAGTAACAGGGGGCAGCAATGGAATTGGTGAAGCTATTGCAAATAAATTAAAAGAATTAGGAGCTAAAGTAATCATATTTGATATAAAAGAACCAAAATCTGCATTTGAGTATTATAAAGTAAATATAACAAAAGATGATGAAATAAAAAAAGCTGTTAATTTAATAGATAAAGTAGATATATTAGTTAATAATGCAGGAATATATTTTGAAAAATATATTGAACAAACAACGGATGAAGATATAGATAATATGGTAGATGTAAATATAAAGGGAACATTCAAAGTAACAAGGAATTTAATTAACAAGTTAAAGGAAAACAAAGGCTGTATTGTAAATATTGCATCTTGCTTGGGATTAGTTCCAGAATTAACATCACCTTTATATTGTACAACAAAGGCTGGAATTGTAATGTTTACTAAATGTTTAGCACAAGAATATGCAAATTTAGGAGTTAGAGTAAATTGTGTTTTACCTGGGCCAATTTTAACAGAATTATTGGAAACAAGTTTTAAAAGCGAAGAACAAAAAATAAAATGTGAAAATAGAATTCCAATAAAACGAATTGGAACGCCAAATGAAGTGGCAAATGTAGTTGCCTTTTTATGTAGTGAGGATGCGTCATATGTAACAGGAGGAATTTATACAGTAGATGGAGGAGTTTCTACATCTAGTATTTATTCTAAATGAGTTTTTGTTAAATATGCTCCTTAATAGAACCTAATCATTATTCTAAGACAATATTAAATAATGATTTTAAAATATGAACGTACTATTTCTAAATACTGCTCTTGGTCTTTTTAATATTTCTAAAATATGATTAAATTTCCCTGAATTTTTGTTTTGTTCGCTTGTATTTTTCTAATAAATGTTATATAGTTATTTATGAGAATAAGCGGAGTGTGTTGCCACCTTTGACAACTTGTTTATACATAAACCTCTACGACTTTTAGTTGTAAGACTGATATATGGGGGTGGTGCTATGGTAGAATCAGCATTATTAGTAATAACTCGGGCTACTTTTCTATGGATTAGTAGGCGTAACTATCATAAATGTTGCTTTGTTAGTCATCATCTGTTATCTACTTCATAAGCAATAAAAAAATAACCGTTCTGCTTTTGGTCGATTGAACGGTTATTATAATTGTTTTTCGGCAACCACTTTCGTGGTTTCTCATTTTCTATCTATATTATACACAGATTTATATACTTTGTCAAACCGTAATTTGTATATATTATAAATCAATTTTGTGTTTAAGGAGGGTTGATTGTTAAGATGAACAAATTTATCCCATCTGATTTAGAAAATGAAAAAAATTTAGATTCTAATGTCTTACATACATCTAACGAGACTGTTTTTTATAAATTTGAGGATGTAGAGAAGTTTAGAAATCTTAATAAGGATTCCTACACTCGCGGTCATTGTGATAGAGTTTCTGCATATTCTGTTTTAATTGGTAAATATTTAGGACTTCCTGATAGTCAATTGAATTTACTTAGAGTAGGTGGCTTATTTCATGATATTGGTAAATCTGAAATCCCAGATAATATATTGTTTAAAAATGATAAATTGACTGATGATGAATACTCTAAAATGAAGTCTCATTCGTCTATTGGTGCAAATATATTGTCTAATTCTATTATATTTAAAAATTTAATTCCTATTGTTGAATACCATCACGAAAGATATGATGGCAATGGTTATCCTTCAAAACTCTCTGGTGAGAATATTCCTTACCTTGCTAGGATTACATCTGTTTCTGATACTTTTGATGCTATGACTTCTAACAGAGTTTATCGTGATGAATTACCTTTAGATACTGTAATAGCAGAAATAGAAAGATGTAAAGGAACTCAGCTAGACCCTCACATTGCAGATGTATTTTTGGATATCTTACATAATCATTTTGATGAGATTGAGGATATTAGGAAAAAGTTTCCAATATAGAATAAATTTGAGCAATTCCTTTGAAGAATTACGATTGAATTTTCCTATACAATAAAACATAGTCGCATTTTATGCGACTATGTTTTTATTCTATTTCTAAATATTCATTATATGTACATTCTTTGTCTATTACTTTGTCAGTTTTTATATCTATTATTCTATTTGCTACTGTTTGTGTTAATTGATGATCATGTGATGTAAATAATAAGTTTCCTTTAAATTTAATCAATGCTTCGTTTACTGAGGTTATGCTTTCCATGTCTAAATGATTTGTTGGCTCATCAAATATTAAGAAATTTGCCCCTGATAACATTAGTTTTGAAAGTACACATCTAACTTTCTCTCCTCCTGACAATACCTTCACATTTTTTAGTGCCTCTTCTCCAGAAAATAACATTCTTCCTAAAAATCCTCTAACATAAGTTTCATCTGGATCCTTTGAGTACTGTCTTAGCCAATCTGTTATACTTACATCTTGTGTGAATAAATAATTATTATCTTTAGGAAAGTAATCATTTGAGATTGTAGTTCCCCAAGTTATTGTTCCTGAGTCTGGTTCTATTTCTCCCGAAATTATTTGGAATAATACTGTTTTTGCCAATTCATTGTCTGCTAAAAATGCAATTTTATCATCGCTTTTAACTGTAAATGATATATTATCTAGTATTTTTTCTCCATTTATTGTTTTGGTTATGTTTTCTACTTTTAATATCTCTTTTCCTGGTTCTCTGTCTGGCTTAAAGTCTACATAAGGATATTTTCTATTAGATGGTTTTATTTCCTCTAATTCTATCTTTTCTAATGATTTTTTTCTTGAAGTTGCTTGTTTTGATTTTGAAGCGTTTGCACTAAATCTTGCAATGAATTCTTGTAGTTCTTTTATTTTCTCTTCTTTCTTTTTGTTTGCATCTTTTGCTTGTCTTAGTGCTAATTGACTAGATTCATACCAGAAATCATAATTTCCTGGATATACTTTTATCTTTCCAAAGTCAACATCTGCTATATGTGTACATACTTTGTTTAGGAAGTATCTATCGTGTGATACTACTATAACTGTGTTTTCAAAGTTGATTAAAAATTCTTGTAGCCAATTTATCGTTTTTAAGTCTAAGTCGTTTGTAGGCTCGTCTAAAAGTAAAATATCTGGATTTCCAAATAAACTTTGTGCTAATAAAACTTTTACTTTGTCTTTTGCTTCTATTTCTTTCATATATTTATCATGAAGGTCACTTAATATTCCTAAGTCGTTTAATAATGTTGCTGCATCCGCTTCTGCATTCCATCCATCCAATTCAGCAAATTTTTCTTCCAATTTTGCTGCTTTCATTCCATCTTCTTCTGAGAAATCTGGTTTTGCATATATTTCCTCTTTTTCCTTCATTATTTTGTATAGTTCTTCATTTCCCATAATAACTGTGTCTAGTACTTTATAATCTTCAAATGCAAAGTGGTCTTGTTTCAAGACTGAAACTCTCTCAGTTTTATCATGAGTAACCTCTCCCTTACTTGGTTCTATTTCTCCTGACAATACCTTTAAAAAGGTGGATTTTCCTGCTCCGTTTGCTCCTATAATTCCATAGCAATTTCCTTTTCCAAATCTTATATTTACATCTTCAAATAAAACTCTTTTTCCAAATCTTATTGTAACTCCTGTTGAAACTAACATTTTTTATCTCCTTCCAATATTTCTTCTAAATCATTTTTTAATTGTACTACATCTTTTGTTATAATATCCCATATAAAATTTAATTTTACCCCTTCATAATCATGTACTATCTTATTCCTTAAATTTTTTATAACAATCCATTCTATATTTGGATATCTTTCCATTGTTTCTTTACTTATATTTTTTACCAATTCACCTATTTGACTAATAGCAAAAACAGTGGCATCTATCTTTTCTTCATTATCAGCAAATGTCTTAAAATCACAATTCTGTGTATATCTTAAGATTTTTTCTATGTATTCTATCATTTTATTTAATGAAACAGTCTCTTTATTTCTCATATACTATCACTCCTGTCCTTTTTATCTCTTTATCTATTGGTGAATCATCTACTATTTCATATTTCTCAAATCCATCTATTTCTTTTTGTAGTTTTTCTTTTATTTCACATATTAGTTTTAATAGTGCAAAACCTTTTAATTGTGACTTTGTATCTATTAGTAAATCAATATCACTTTTTTGATTTGCCTCTTTTTTCGCATATGATCCAAATAAAATTACTTGATATACTGGTTTATTTTTCAAAATTTCTTCCAACATTTTCGCAATTTCTTCAATTGTATAGATTTTTTCGCTCATAATATCCAACTCCTCATAATCTTATTCTCTATTATTGCTTGCTTATTTTCTGTAATATATTACCATATTAATTAGAATTTGTCTACATATTTTTTATGCACAAAGAGAATCATATTGTCACACATTTTAACTGTTAATAATATAATAAATAAAATACAAATTTTTAAACTGTGTGGAGGATTGATAGTTTTATGAGAAAAAGATTTTTTAAGATTTCTGTTATGCTTTTTGCTTTATTTTTACATACTTTTGGAGTTATTAATTCTATATGTTATGCTGCTCCAATTCAGGCTAATTCTACATATGCTGGTATTGATGTAAGTAAATATCAAGGATACATAGATTATGCAAAGGTTAAAGCTTCTGGAATACAAGTAGTTTATATAAAGGCTAGTGAAGGAACTACTATTATTGATCCTTATTTCAGAACTAATTATGATAATGCTAAGTCTAAAGGTTTAAAAATTGGATTTTATCATTTTGTAAGAGCTAGAAATGAGGAGGAGGCTATCAAAGAGGCAACGTTTTTTCATTCTGTTATTGCTGGCACCAGTCCAGATTGTAGACTTGCAATGGATTTTGAGGTTTTTGATGGTTTAGGTTCTCAAAAAATTAATCAAATTTCTTTTGCCTTTTTACAAAAGTTAGAGGAATTGACTAAAAAAGAATGTGTTGTTTACAGTGATGAATATAATGCTAGAACTATATTTAGTCGTGAGTTAGCAAAGGCATACCCTTTATGGATTGCTGAGTATGGTGTTAGTGTTCCAACAAGTACTGGTAATTGGGAGGAATGGATAGGTTTTCAATATTCTGATAAGGGCAGAATAGATGGAATAAATGGTAATGTAGATTTAAATAAGTTTAGAGATGGTATTTTTCTTTCAGATAACAATGTAATTCCTGAACCCGAACCAAATCCAGATCCTGAACCTACTCCTGATCCTGATGGTTCTAATAATATTTACTATTATGTAAAACGTGGCGATACTTTATCTCACATTGCTTTATGGTATAACACTACTGTCGAAAATTTGGTGAGATTGAATAATATTAAAAATCCTGATTTGATTTATATTGGTCAGAGATTATTGATTTCAGTGTCTGATGACCCTAATAAGTCTAAAGAAGTAAAATATACTGTCCGTAGAGGTGATACCTTATCTAAAATTGCTAATCGCTATGGTATAACTGTGAATGAAATCGTCCTATTAAATAATATTAAAGATCCAAATTTGATTTATGTTGGTCAACAGTTAAGAATTCCTTTGGATAATTCTATTAATCAAATGCAGAATGTATATTATAGAGTACAAAGGGGAGATCGTTTATGGCGAATAGCTAAAAGATATAGAACTACTGTATCTAATATTGCTAGATTAAATGGTATTCGTAATCCAAATTTAATTTTTGTTGGGCAAATATTGAGGATATATTGATCTAATTCGAATAATAGATAATTAATAATTTTGGGCGACCATTGGTCGTCCGTTAATAAAATTATATGTATTTTGTTACAGAGATGCAATACATGATGCTATTTTCTACAATATTTTATATACTCTATATTACTGTTTTTACTTCTTTCTACCATACAGTTATATACTCTATCTCTTAAGTCTTGCTTTTGCTCTTTTCTTGATAAATCTTCATTTACAAAAAATGGTCCATCTATGTATGTGACTATTTTTATTTTGTCCTTCTCTTTTCCATAGCTTTGATATGTATTTGTCATACAAAATACAGGCTTTTTTAAATCCACTGGATATGCAAATGATACTGCTTTAAATGGTCTGATTTTTGTATAATATGGCCATATATGAGCCTCTGGGTATATTGTTATGGAATGTCCTTTTTGAATATGTGTATCTATAGTTTTTAAGAAATTTTCCATTGATTTTTTATCACCAGGAATAGGTATGGCTCCTAACATTTCAATAATATTTTTTGTGAATTTCATCGATATATTTTCTGGATTTACTATCAAAAAATTCCTTTTTGGATAAATAGAGATACTTGGTATAAAAGTATCAGCAAATGCTTGTGTGTGATTTACATATACAAAGTATCCCTCTTTTTTATAACTTTTTAATTTTTCCTTACCCTTATATTTTATCTTAAATTTCATCTTAGCATATCCAATTTTTATAGGCATACTTAATACATTCTGAACTATTAATGAACATAAATTCCATAATGAATTTCTATGATATTTGTAATTTTCATCTATCTTTATAGGAGTGATTTTTGCACTTGAAAATTCATCATTTAATTCATCAGTATAATAAATTACTTTCTTCTCTTTCATTTTTACCTCACAAATATTGTAGACGCAGATCTTGTATCTGCCTATCTAGATTTATTGCCTAATTCAATGGGCGGACACAAGGCCCGCCCCTACAGTGTATAATATTATTTTCCAACGATAGTGGTGTATTTAAGTGGAGTACCATAAAACTCCTCATAAATGTCTTTCCAAACAGCAAAATTTTTATCTCTCATTTGATTAATATTGTCTCTGTCTGTTAGTTCTTTATTCTTATATATTGGCTTTTCAATATTTACGTAATATTCCATTATTGGAAATCCATCTTCACCAATTATATCACTTTCTTCCATTGTTATGAATATAGGAACTATTGGCACATCATTTCTAACTGCAAATTTGAAAGCACCGTCTTTTAATGGCTTTGGTTTTTTATAGTTCCACCACATACTTTGTTCTGGATAAATCAATATAAAGTCTTTATTATCTAAGATTTTATTGATGGCTTTTAATAAATTTTGCATCGTCTTTTTGTTAGAACTTAGTGGTAAGGTATAACAATTTCTGAATAAAAATCCGTAAAATCCTGGAAAATTAGTGTAATTTCCTTCACGAATAATTTTGTATAGCTTTTTCTCTTTTCCAATTTCTGTTCTTTTAAACACCATTTCTACTGTAAAGACATCAAATGGGTTAAAGTGATTACAGGTTATTATTCCTCCACTCTTTACTTCCTCTAAGTTTTCAATTCCTCTTACTTCTTTTATAATTAACTTATTTTTCTTTAATAATTCGTTTACAAAATTTTCAGCTACTGTGTTTGCTACTTTTGTTTTCAATTTACTTAACCTTTTTTCTTTAAGGTAATCTACATTTTCTGGTGTTAAAACAATTGTAGGTGGATCGTTTTCTGCATCAATATCAAATTTTCCCTCAAGTTCTAATTTTTTTATCTTTTCTAATATTTCTAATCTCTCTTTTGATTTTTCTATATTATTCTCACTTATTAATGGTTTTCTATTAACTCTATCATCTCCTACACATTCAGCTTCCTTTGCTGCAAGATTTATAAGGTTTTTCTCAGTTTCCAAATCTTTAAACCTCTCAGCCTCTGTATAGTTTTCTTTCATTTTTTGTATTTCTTCAAAAAACTCTGTTTTCTCTGCATATTTCCAAAAAAATTCTTTATAAGGAACATCATCTCTACGCCATGGCTTATATGTTAAATTAAAGTGAATTAGTTTTAGTTCTTCATCTTTTTTGTTTCTTCCTGGTGCTGGCATAACATCCCAACTATTATCTATATATTTTACTCTACCTTTACAAATTCTATTTAAATAGTCCTGATCTTGTGCTACTGAAAATTTTATTGTTTCTAATAAGTATAAGAACTTTTCTTGAAAATCAATCTTTCTAAGTTCATCTAAATTCATTAAAAGAATTCCAGCATTAAAGTATTTCTTATATGTTGAAACTCCTACTACTTTTTCTACATATTCTTGTAGTTCTTTACCATTTTGAATAATATCATCTGGAATGCCTCCAACTAGATTATCTCCAATATCTATATTGTATAAATTTGCTATATCCTCTAAAATTACAATGTCACTATCTAGATATAGTACTTTGTCAAATTGTGGATATAATTCTGGTAAGAATAATCTAAAATAAGTGGCACTTGTGTAATAGTCTCTTGTATATAGCTTATCTTTTACCTTATTTATGTAATAATTCAAATCTACAAATTCTATATTTATATTTTGCTTTTCATATTTCTTTATTTTTTTCTTGTTTTCTTCACTTACATTAATATTTAGAATTTTAATTAAATATTCATATTCTTCAGATGAATGCTCTACTAAAGATCTAAGTCCAACTGCTAAAAATGGAATATATAAATCATCTACTGCAAAAAATATTGGTATTACTTTATTATCGTTCATTTTAATATCCTTTCTTTATTAAGCATAATTTAGGTTTAAAATATCTCGTAACCCTTAAACCATTGCCTCTTTTTCTCTCATTTCAAATTGTTTTACTAAATTTTTATATTCCTCTAAATCATTATCAAAATAATGGCATTTTAAGATACTGTGTACCTCTTCTACATTCCATTGTTTATAATTTTCGATACGAGGATAAGGTAATAACAATAGTCTTTTACAGAAATGACATATAACTGTATCTTTTCTATTAAAACTTGATTGTTCGTTATATATCCTAGGCAATATTAATTTTTTGGTTGTAGATCTAAATATTGCATCTTGGTCAGCAAATAATAGCTTTTTTGTCTTTATTAATTCCCTTGCTTTTTCTAGCAATTTTGTCTCTTTTATTTTCTTCATATTTAATAATAACATCCCAGCATTTATATAATCTGGTCTTATTAATTTACTTCCGTATTTTTCCCTTACCGCTGCATATTCATAATCCTCAATATTAATATTATACAATATTGAAATGTCTTTACCTACCATTATATCTATATCTAAGTATAATAGTTTATCTGGTATTTCTGGAATCAAATCTGCAAGAAGTCTTAGTAATGTATATGGTGTACAATATGCTTTTTCATTTGCACAGTTCAAAAATTCTCTTTCATATATTTCCGTAACATCTATCTTTGTTACTTCACTCTCAGGATTTTTTGATTTTACTACATCATTTAAAAAGTCTATTTGATCATCTGTCATACATATATATTCTTTATTTAATCTAGAAGCATCCATAGTAAATATGTAACAATTAATTGCTTCGTTTGTCCTATTCTTAATTGATATTAGCTGAGTTAAAACACCATCAAAAAACTTTTTATTCCCACATAAAAGTAAGTTTATCATTTTTAAATTTGTTCCCCTTTATTTTTAATAATTCCCTAAAATATTTCTTATTATAACATATTATCATATTTTTTTGCAACCTATATTGAAATACTCCCAGATAAAATACAAAAGACGCGGTACACCGTGCCCTTACTATTATATGTTGGAAGATAATTGTCCTCTAGCTAGGCAAACAAAATGGAAATCAATGAGGCGTACTGGTGTACGTTGATTTGATTTCCATTGCAGTTTAACAACGCTAGAGGACAATTATTTTCCAACCACGTTGAACCAGTCCATTATTCCATTATATATCCCCCAGGCTAGCTTTTCTTGATATTTTTCGTTTTGTAAATCATTTAATTCTTCATGATTTGATAAAAATCCACATTCTATAATGGTTATAGGAATTTCTATCTTATCAACTATATAAATATTTTCAATAGTTTTTGCAAGTCTATGGTTTTCTTTTTGTATTGAAGAATTTAAATTATTCTGTATGCTTTCGGCTAATTGTTTGCTCTGTTCATCATTATTTTTATAAAATGTTTGCCAACCATAGTATTGCTCCTGTGGTATTTTATTTAGATGTATAGACACAAAAATATTAGCAGATGACTCATTACCTATCTTTACTCTATTTTTTAAATCTGATACCTTTTTCTTCCTTATACTGCCATCAGCATTTGTATCATATATTGCTTCGTCTGTTGATCTTGTTAATATCACCGTTGCTCCACTTTGTTCTAATAAGTTTTGCAATTTTAGAGCAATAGCTAAGTTTATATTTGCTTCTGAAATTCCACTTTCTGATACTGCTCCTCCATCTTCTCCGACCGATGTCCTGCATCTATTACAATTACTTTATTGCTTACTGGCAAGGCTACTACTTGTTCATCTTTATTGATGTTTTTTATTATGGCATATAACATATAACATATACATAATAATATTAAGCAATTTAATATTGTTTTTTTTCTAATAACAAACATAATATAAATTTTTCCTCTCTATTTTTCTTATACTATTTATATTAGAAATTTTATTTATTATGAATGAAATTGGTTTAATTCAAGTATTCTCTTCAAAAACGGACGCCCAAAGGGCGCCCATACATTTCTATTTTAAGAATTTAATTTCCTTTATTTTTATTCCTCTTTTGTTTGTTATTGCCATACTTATAAATGTGCATATTCCTAATGATAATACTATTATCATTATTATCATGTTACTCACTACTTCTCCTGTTTTTA
>JAAWHY010000035.1 GCA_022795675.1 Clostridia bacterium | reverse complement strand
GGGAGCGGACGCACACTGTGCGCCCCTACACCTTATAATGCAAGCCTTTTAAGAAATATTATAATCTTGTAATAAATGATGAAATTACCGTGAACATATTAACGTAATTATTTACATTAAAGGAAAAAAGTGGTATAATAAAATAGTATTTTAAGGAGGAATTTATATATGAAAAAAAGGATAGCAATAATAGTGGTAATAATAGCAATAATACTTATTTGTGCATTATTTGTAATAAGAAAATCTTTTGCACTTGATAATAATGTAAAAGACATTAAATATTATGATAATTTGATAGAAAATCAAAAAGTAGCAACAATTTTATTAAATGAGAAAACAGTCTCAAGAAAGACAAATAAAAAAGAAATAATGGAATATGACTCAAAAATAAAAAATGTGAAAGACGCTAATAACAAAACATTGGAAGACACAGACTTAATCAAAACAGGAGACTATATAACAGTAAACAATGAAGACTATATAGTAGTTTTATATGGAGATGTAAATAAGGATGGTTCTATATGTGATATAGAAGATATAATGATAGTAAAAAATAATTATTCTGATAATAGAGAAGTCGATAGTATAGAACGATTAGCAGCAAACTTAGTAAATGATGATGTTTTAGATACACAAGATATTGCGAGAATGATAAAAATATATTTAGGTCTACTGGGAGAAGATTTAACCACAAAAATTCCAGAGAATTATTTAGACTTTGAGACAGAAGGAGATAAAGAACCAGGGAAGGATGATGAAAATCCAGGAGAAGATGATAACAAACCAGAAGAAAAACCAGGACCACAAGAAGATACACCAGTAGTAAAACATGGAAAATTAAGTGTTAATGGAACAAATATTGTAGATAAAAATGGAGAGAATTTTCAAATAAGAGGAGTAAGTACACATGGATTACAATGGTATCCTCAATATGTAAACCAAGAAGCATTTACATATATGAGAGATGAATGGGGAATAAATGCAATAAGACTTGCAATGTATTCAGACCCAAATGTTGGATATACAAAATCTTTGCATGAAATAGTAAAAAATGGTGTTGAATATGCTAAAAATGCAGGAATATATGTAATAATAGACTGGCATATTTTAAGTGATGGAAATCCAAATATAAATAAAAGTTCAGCTATTGAATTTTTTAGGGAAATGACTTCAAACTACAAAGACTATGATAATGTAATCTATGAAATTTGCAACGAACCAAATGGAGATGTTCAATGGGAAAGAGATATAAAACCATATGCTCAAGATCTAATTAAAGAGATAAGAAATATAGATACAGATGCAATAATAGTAGTAGGAACACCAACATGGTCACAAGATGTTGATATTGTTGCCAAAAGTCCAATTACAGGATTTGATAATATAATGTATACATTACACTTTTATGCAGCAACACATAAAGAATATTTAAGACAAAAGGCATATACAGCATTAACTTCTAGTTTACCCATATTTGTAACAGAATTTGGTATTTGCGATGCCTCTGGAAATGGTGTAATAGATATAAATGAAGCAAATACATGGATAGATTTCTTAAATGAAAATAATATAAGTTGGATGTGTTGGAATTTATCTAATAAAAATGAGAGTTCATCAATATTGAAAAATACTGATAAAACAACAGGATGGACAAAAGAAGAGTTATCAGAGGAAGGAAAGTGGCTATTAGAAGTATTAAAGAAATAAAACTTAGAAAGGAATGTGAATTAAATGAAAAACAAATTTATTTTAATAAATGTAATTCTAATAGCAATAATAAGTATATCTACTGTAAGTTTAGGATTTGGTATTGACATAGAAATGGATAAAAGGGAAAACTTAAAAGTAGGTGATGAAGTAATACTTACAATAAATTCAAGTGAGAAAATTGTGGGAGCAAGTTTTAAAATTAATTATGATAAAAATAGTTTAAAGCTATTAGATAAAGAAACACAAAATTTATATGTTTCAGAAAATAATACACAAGTAGCTTGTGTATATATTGATATGGAAGATATAGGAACTGATACTCTAAAAATAAAATTTAAAGTATTAAATATAGATAAAACAGAATTGAATTTTAGTTTAGAGGAAGCAAAATTTATAACTTTAGGTAATGAAAATTCATACTCAGGAAGTGAAATTAATGGAATAAGTAAAACAATAACAATTGAGAAAACCTCAGATGACAATAACATAGGAGATAATACAAATAACGATCAAAACAATAATGCAAATGACAAAAATAATAATGATACAAATAATAATATAGGTAATACTTCAAATAACAGTACAAGTAACAAAAACAATAATATTAATAACAAAGATAACACAACATTAAATACATATCTTCCCAAAACAGGAACAAGTAATATAATATTTGTTTTTATAGGAATAACAATTTGCAGTGCAACATATTTTGGAATCAAATTAAAGAAAATAAATAAAAGAAAATAAATAAAAGATGAGCTAGAAACATCTAGCTCATATATTTTTCAAATATATAACAAAATTGCCAAATAACTATTCCAAATTACAACGATATATGATATACTAAATAAACAATAAAATGGCTCATAGAAAGGGATGAGTAAAGTAATGAGAATACTATTTATGGGGACACCAGATTTTGCACAAGAATCATTAGAAAAATTATATAATTCTCATCATGATATTATTGGTGTTGTAACAAACCCAGATAGACCAAAAGGTAGAGGAATGAAAATGACACGGAAGTCCTGTAAAAGAATTTGCTGTGTCAAAAAACATAAAAGTATATCAACCACAGAAAGTAAAAGAAAATGAAGAATTTATAAGTGAAATAAAAGAATTAAATCCAGAGATTATATGTGTTGTTGCTTATGGAAAAATACTACCAAAAGAAATATTAGATATTCCAAATTATGGATGTATAAACCTTCATGGTTCAATATTGCCTAAATATAGAGGAGCAGCCCCTATCCAATGGGCTGTTTTAAATGGTGATAAAACTACAGGAGTAACTACAATTTATATGAATGAAAAAATGGATGAAGGAGATATGATTTTAAAAGAAGAAATAGAAATAGGAAGATATGAAACAACAGGAGAATTATGGAATAGATTATCTAGTATAGGAGCAGAATTATTATTAAAAACTGTAAATGAGATCGAAAAAGGAACAGCTCCGAGAATATCACAAGGAGAAAATTATAGTATTGCTCCAATGTTAAATAAGGAAATGTCAAAAATAAACTGGAATGTAGAAGCAGAAAAAATAAAAAATTTAGTATGTGGCTTAAATCCTATAATGGGAGCATATACTATGTATGGAGAAAAAAAAATAAAAATATGGAAAATAGAAATCTTAGAAGAGTTTTCTAAGGAAGAACCAGGATATATTATAGAAGCAGATGACAAAAAAGGATTAAAAATAATGACAAAAGATAAAGTAATTCTAGTTAAAGAAATACAAGGAGAAAATGCAAAAAGGATGTCTATAAATGATTTCCTAAGAGGAAATAAAATAGAAGTTGGTAAAATTTTTAAATAAGTTTATTTATGTATTCGAGAAAGGAAGGATATAAAAATGAAATATTTTGGAACTGATGGTATAAGAAGAATTGCGAATACAGAACTTACACCAGAGTTCGTATATACCATATCAAAAGCTGGGGCAGATGTATTAACAAAACATGTTAAAGAAGGTGTAAAACCAAGAATTATAATAGGTAGAGATACAAGAATTTCAGGAACATTAATAGAAAGTGCAATGACAGCTGGATTTTTAAGTAGTGGAGCAAATGTTGAACTAGTAGGAGTAGCACCTACGCCAGCAATTGCATATTTAACAAAAGAAACAAATGCGGATATGAGTGTAGTAATTTCAGCATCACATAACACATTTGAATATAATGGAATTAAGTTTTTTAGTAATAAAGGGACAAAAATTCCTGATAATATAGAAGAGGAAATTGAAGAAGCCATAGACAGTGGAATTGCACTAAATAAACAAATAAACAATCAAGATATTGGAACAGCATCTGTTAAAGAAGACCTAGTTGATGATTATTTTAAATTTGTAGTGAATATTTTTAAAGATGATATACAAAAATATAATAGAGAAGATTTTATAGTAGGAATTGATACTGCTAATGGTGCAACATATAAAATTGCAGAAAAAATATTTAAAGAACTAGGAATAAAATATAAAATAATAAATAACAATCCAGACGGAATAAATATAAATAAAGACTGTGGTTCAACACACTTAGAACAATTAAAACAGTATGTATTAGAAAATAAATTAAGTATGGGAATTGCTTATGATGGAGATGGAGACAGATGTTTAACAATAAATGAAAAAGGAGAAGAAGTAAATGGAGATGTTATTTTGGCAATTATTGCAGACTATATGAAGAAAAATAATATGTTAGAAAAAAATAAACTTGTTGCAACTGTTATGAGTAATATTGGATTAAACAAATATGCAAATAATAATAATTTAGAGTTAGTTCAAACAAAAGTTGGAGACAGATATGTTTTAGAAGAAATGTTAAAAAATGGTGGAAATTTAGGAGGAGAACAATCAGGACATATTATTCTTTCAGACTTTAATTTAACAGGAGATGGAATTGTAACATCATTAATGATTATAAAAATATTATTAGAAACTAGACAATCCTTTTCAGAAATATGTAGAATAATGACAATATATCCACAAACTTTAATCAATGTAAAAGTAAGAGAATTTGACATGAATAAATATCCTGAAATAGGAGAAATAATCTTAAAAACAGAGAAAGAATTAGAAGGAGAAGGAAGAGTATTAATAAGAAAATCTGGAACAGAGCCTTTATTTAGAGTAATGTTAGAAGGAAAAGATAAAAAATACATAGACAAAGCAGCTAAAGAAATTGCAAATATCATACAAAATAAAATGAATTAATGGAGTAGGGGCGACTAGCAGTCGCCCGCATTCTACAAAAATTATTTTGAAAGGAATGAGATATATAACAATGGGAGAAAGAAGAAAATTTTATATAACAACACCAATATATTATCCAAGCGGTAAATTTCATATAGGAACAGCATATACAACAACACTTGCAGACACCATCAAAAGATATAAAGAACTAAGAGGATATGATGTAAGGTTATTAACAGGACTAGATGAACATGGTCAAAAAATCGAAGAAGTAGCAAAAAAGGAAGAAAAAACGCCACAAGAGCATGTAGATAAAATGGCAGATGATGCAAAAAAACTATGGTATAAAATGGATATTAAATATGATGATTTTATACGTACAACAGAAGAAAGGCACTCTAAAATAGTAGAAGAAATTTTTGATAGATTAATGGAACAAGGGGACATCTATAAGGGAGAATATGAAGGTTGGTATTGTATGCCTTGTGAGACATATTTTACAGAAACTCAATTAAATGATGGAAAATGTCCTGAATGTGGACGTGAAGTAAAGAAAATGAAAGAAGAATCATATTTCTTTAATATGAAAAAATATACAGACAGATTAATTGAATTTTATAATGAAAATCCAGACTTTATACAGCCAGAATCAAGAAAGAATGAACTATTTAATAATTTCCTAAAACCAGGACTTGAGGACTTATGTGTAACTAGGACAACTTTTGATTGGGGAATCAAAGTAAGAAAAGACCCAAAACATGTAATATATGTATGGCTAGACGCTTTAACAAATTACATTACAGCATTAGGATATTTATCAGATGATGATACCTTATTAAAGAAATACTGGCCTGCCGATTTACAAATTGTTGGAAAAGATATTATAAGATTTCATGGAATATATTGGCCAATATTCTTAATGGCTTTAGATTTACCTCTTCCAAATAAGATTTATGCACATGGATTTATAATGATGAAAGACGGAAAAATGTCAAAATCAAAAGGAAATGTTGTTTATCCAGAAATGCTAATAGATAGATATGGACTAGATGCTTTTAAATATTTCTTATTAAGAGAATTCACTTTTGGTCAAGATGCTGTCTTCTCTCCAGAAGGATTTATTGAAAGATTTAACTTTGATTTATGCAATGACTTAGGAAATCTTTTAAATAGAACAATAGGAATGATAAATAAATACTTTGATGGAACAATACAAACAAATTTAAGTGTAAAAACAGAATTTGATGATGAACTAGAAAAATTTACAAATGAAAAGATACAAGCAGTAGAACAATGTATGGATAATTATCATATTAGTAATGCTTTAGAAAATATTTGGAGCATAATATCTAGAACAAATAAATATATAGACGAAACTGCACCATGGGTACTTGCAAAAAATGAAGAAATGGATAAATTAGCTTCTGTAATGTATCATTTAAGTGAAAATCTAAGAAAGATATCCATCATGATAATGCCTATAATGAATAATACTGGTAATGATATATTAAGACAATTAGGAATAAATGAAAAAGAACTACATGAATGGGAAAGTATAAAAAATGGAATTAAAATAAAAGATGGAACAAAGGTAATTGAAAAGGGAGAGCCATTGTTTATGAGATTAGATATGAATGAAGAGACCGAATATATCAAATCTCAAATGCGAGTGTAGGGCCGACTAGTAGTCGCCCACACTTCGAAGGTAATGACTATAAAAATAAAAGGAGAAAAATATGAGAGATACAATTATAATAGTAGAAGGACCACAAGGAACAGGAAAAACTACAGTAACAAATTATTTAAGAGAAAGAATGAGTGCAACAGATTTATATAGACTATCAGGGATAAAAGATAAAACAGAGACAGGAAAAGAAAAAATCAAAATCAAATATGAAAAATTATTAGATTATATTGAAAACTGTAAAGACATAAATATGATATTTGATAGAAACTTTTTTTCAAATGAGGTATATGCTAGATTGGGATACCAAAAATACAATTTTGCAGATGTATATGAAAATTTATTAAACAGATTAGATAATATTGATGCTGATATATATCTTGTAATATTATATTTAGAGGAGGAAGCAGAATTTGAAAATAGGCTAAAAAGAGATAAACACGAATATCAAAAATTTGAGGTTCAAAGTAGCATACTTCAACAAAGAGAATACTTAAAATTAGCAGATGAAGTAGAAAAACAAGCAAAAAATATTAAAGTCATAAGATTTAATACAGACAATGATGGATTATTTGAGCAAAAAATGGAGAAATACTTTAGTAACTTATTTTTCTAAATTAAAACAGAATTGTTATTTGGTTAGGCTACTGAGTACGTTTATGAGAAATCAAATGAGCAACAACAATGCCAAAGGCGATTATGTTTTAATAAAAGGAGTAAAAAATGTCAAAAATTGGATTATATGGAGGAAGCTTCAATCCACCAACAAAAGCACATATTGAACTAGCGAAAAAAGTCATAAAAGAATGTAATTTAGACAAAGTAATATTTGTACCAGTAGGAGATTTATATCAAAAAGAAGGAATGGCAAAAGGAATACATAGATATAATATGTTAAAAATTGCATCTATTAGAGAAGATAATCTTCAAGTATCAGATATAGAAATAAGAGAAAATAAAAATTACAAGACTATAGAAATATTTGAAATATTAAGAAATGAATATAAAAAAGAAGATGTGTACTTTATAATGGGAGCAGATAATTTAGAAAAGTTACCATTTTGGCATGAAAGTAATAGGTTGGTTAGTAATTACAAGTATATAATATTAGATAGAGGTTTAAGAAAAACAAAAGATATAATAGAAAATAATGTACTATTAAAGAAAAATGAGAAAAGATTTACAATAATCAATAATGTAGAGTTTAACGACTGTTCTTCAACTAAAATTAGAGAGCAGATAAAAAAAGAAGAAAATCCAGAAAATTTAGATGATGGAGTATATAGTTACATAAGAGAAAATAATATTTATTAAATGTTCGACTTAAATTAAAGGGAAAAATGTAGGGGGCGAGCAGTGCTCGTCCGTGTTCTAGATAACTAATCCATGTAAAAATAAGGAAGGTGCATTATGAAAAGAATAAATAACTTTGTCTTATGGATGTTTTTTATAATATATGAAGAAATAATTTTCTCAATATCAGTATTTAATTCAATAAAATCGTCAGGATATATAATTCTATTAAGTGCTATGTTTGCTGTTATTTTGTATTTATTAACAAGTATTAAAAGAAAAATAAGTATATTACTCAGTTATATATTTATGATAATTATTATAGGTATTTTTATAGCACAATTCATATATTACAATATTTATCAAGCAATAATATCCTTTTACTCAGCCACAAATGCAGCAGGTCAAATATTACAATTTTCCACAACAATATTAGAAACCGCAATAAATAAGTGGTATATTATGATACTATTTATCTTACCTATTATAGGTTTAATAATATTACATAAAAAAGACAAAGTTAAATTTGAAGATGTAAAACTACAACAAAAATTGATTACAATAATAATAGGATTAATAGCACAAATAATAGCATTAATATGTATAATAAGTACAAACACAAATGAAATATATTCGAGTAGAAATTTATATTATAATGTAAATGCTCCAACTATTTCTGCTAACAAATTTGGAATTTTAACAACTATGAGATTGGATTTAAAAAGATTATTATTTGGATTTGAAGAGAAGAATACTTTGGTAACAGGAGAAGGGACTTTAGTAAAACAAGAAAATATAGATAGAGAAATAGGGAATAAAGAAATACAATTTAATTCGTTAGATATTGATTGGAATATTCTAATAAATAATGAAACTAATGCAAATATAACTAGTATTTATGAATATATGTCAAAACAAGAACCAAGTAAAAAGAATGAATATACAGGAATGTTTGAAGGAAAAAATCTAATAGTATTTGTTGCAGAAGCATTTACTGACTTAGCAATTGATGAAAATATAACACCTACATTATATAAACTATATTCAGAAGGTTTTCAATTTGATAATTTATATACACCATTATTTCCTGTTAGCACAGCAGATGGGGAATATATGACAGATACATCATTAATACCGAAAGAAGGAACTTGGAGTTTAGAAAAAGTAGAAAAAAACTATATGCCATATTCTTATGCTAATGTATTTGAAAAATTGGGGTATTCATCACAGGCATATCATAACCATACAGCAACATATTATAATAGGCATAAATACCTAAAAGGTATGGGATATGATTTGTACTTAGCAAAGGGAAATGGGCTAGAAAAGAAAATGAACCTTAATAACTGGCCAAGTAGTGATTTAGAAATGATAGATGTAACTACAAGTGATTATCTAAAAGAAGGGGAAGGAAAATTTTTAACATATTATATGACTGTAAGTGGGCATTTACAATATACACCTAATGGAAATAAGATAGTAGAAAAAAACTGGAACTATGTAGAAACATTAGACTATTCAGAAAAAGCCAAAGGATATTTAGCATCACAAATAGAATTAGATAGGGCAGTGGAATTACTAATAAAAAGACTAGAAGAAGCAGGAAAACTAGAAGATACTGTTATACTGATAAGTGGTGACCATTATCCCTATGGACTAACACTTGATGAAGTAAATGAATTATCAAAAGAAAAAAGAGATGATACTTTTGAAAAACATCATTCAACAGCACTAATTTGGAACAGTGAAATGAAAGAACCAATTAAGGTAGAGAAGATTAGTAGCAGTTTAGATTTGCTACCAACAATGTTAAATTTATTTGGAGTAGAATTTGAATCTAGATTGTTAATGGGGAGAGATATTTTATCAGATAGCGACTCTTTAGTTATATATTCAAATAGAAGCTTTATTACAGGATATGGAAAATATGAAGCATTAACAAATAAATTTGAGCCATTTAGAGAATTAGATGAAGGATTTAATGTAGACATATATGTAAAAAATATAAGCAATATAATTTATAATAAATATCAAATGTCAAAACTAATATTAGAAAACGATTTTTATAGAAAACTTTGGACAGCATTAGGATGGGAAATAGATTAATAGACAAAGAGAAAGAGAGAAGACATTGACTCTGTTCCATTACCTATTAAAAGTTTAATTTTCATAAAAAATAAAATTTAATAAAAAAAGGATTGACAAGATATTATAAAAATAGTATAATAAGCGTTGTCAGTTAAGAATACACTTAAAAACTACAGATTATAATATGCAGATGTGGCGAAACTGGCAGACGCACAGGACTTAAAATCCTGCGGACTAATCCTCCGTGCCGGTTCGATTCCGGCCATCTGCACCAAATTTTATAATTTTTTCAAGATATTGTAAATTATCATACAATATCTTAATTTATTTCAAAGTGTTGTAAATACTATATTTCAAAGGTAGTATTTATTTTTTTATCTATCTTAAAATATCATAAATTATCATAGAATATTTTACTTTACTCCATTAAAACTCCATTAAAATTAATTTTCAATTCCATTAAAAAAATTCTTGATATCCCTACAACCGCTTCTATTTCAAAAAGTGGGCTATTTTTACAATGCAGTAATTTTGCATTTTATATAAAACCTATTAGCAATGTAATAATAGAAACGGTGTTATGATTTTGAATATAATAAAAACAGCCAAAGACCACAAAATCTTTGACTGGATTACATTTTAGTTCAGTATAAAAATACTGGTTACAATATTTAATTTTCTTAATTATAACATAATTTTATAGAATAGATTATAATTTTCTACAAAAAATATGAAAATTGCCAAAATACATTGTTTTTAAAATAGAAATAAAGTATAATAAAAACATCCTTTTCAAAGGAAATCTTTGCGAAAGGAGGTGAACATCTTGAGTTCTTTCGATTTAATTTGGCGATTAATTGTTTTATTATTACTTAGTAATAGCAAAGATGATGAAAGCCAAAATTCTCAGGATTAGTGCAAACTAATCAAAGGCAGTCTGGTCAACTGCCTTTATTTTTTTACAAAAAAATGAGATATGTGGTCAACATATCTCTGTGAACATTCGAGTTCTTCGATTTATTCTCTTGCTTAAGCTAAATATAGTATACTATATTTTTTATTATATGTCAAATAATTTTCAAAAATTCATATTTCCCAAAAATAATTTTAAAATTAATGTTTTAAAGCCTATACATACCTAATATTTAAGTAGTTATAGGCTTTTTATATTTTAAGATAATAAACAACAATATAAAATATTTAAAAAATATATAAATTAAAATGCATAATTTAAAGATAAGGAACTTATTATAAATTTGAAAGGAGGCTGACATTATGGAAAAAGAAAATATTATATGGACTGTTCCAGAAGTAGCAAAATATCTAGGTTGTAATGTATAAAGTATTCGTAAATTAGTAAGAAACGGACAAATTCCTGTATGGAGAATACGGGAGCAAACTTAATTTTAGTAAAAGTAGTATTGATAAATGGATTCAAGAACAAGAAACAAAAAATTTAAAGTCGCAATAAAATTGATTATGAGAAATCTAAACGAAAGAAGGTATAAAAGTGAGAAAAGAAAAATTTTGTCCTACTTCCTATGAAGAAGCGGAAACACATATATGGGCTGATTTTTATTCAGGACAAGTTATTGTTGAAACTAATAAAAAGGCTACTTATGACAGATTATTAAAAAAACTGGGAGAACCTAACACAAAACATTATGTAAAAGAAAAATTAGTAGGTGCAATATGGAAAGCTAATTTTGAAGATAAAGAAAAAGTAAGGCAAATTTTATCTAAAACAAATATTATAGGACAAGCAAAAGGAAAAATTAAAGAAAGTGTTTAAAACCTATTTTTTAATTCCATAGAACAAACACATTGCTTATTTTAAGACAAAATTATTAAAACATATAAAAGTATATATCTAATACATTAATTTTAAGAAATAATGAAAAGAGGTGTTTAATTTGATGACATGAATAAAAATAAAAGAAGTAATAAAGAAATAATTGCAGAGAAACAAGCAGAAAAAGAAAAATTGGAAAAGGACATTGCAAAATTAAAGAAACAAGAAAATACAAAAAGGACAAAAACTTAAACAAGCCAACACTCAAACTAAAACACTTGGTAATACTAGCAATAATGTAAATAAAATATTAGACAATTTGAAACCTACTCTAATGAATAAAAATAATATGGTTATTTCAAGCGAGGACGTCCAGAAATTGAAAAATTACACAAAAGACGTAAAAGATATTACTAAAACTGTCAGAAGTGTAAATGACTTAAATATGGCGATTAAGGATTTTGAACATTCTGCTTTTGAAATAGAAAAGGAAAATCGTTCACTTAAGTATGAAATAGAACTAAAAGATAATGAAATCGGCAGTTTGAAAAATGAACTCTCTACCAAAGACAAGATTATAGGTAAATTACAAACTGAAAAGGAAAAGATAAAACAAGAATTACAGAAATTTAAAGGCTTTTGGCATAGTATTATGAGCCATTTTCATAAAAGAATTTGCTTTGAT
>JAAWHY010000034.1 GCA_022795675.1 Clostridia bacterium | reverse complement strand
GGCTATCTCAATCCAACTCCGTTAATCGACTATACCGTTTAGGCGGTTCTAAAAACATTCAACCATGGGTCTAAGTCATATTATCATCTATGCAATCGTACACAAAGACGGTAGTCAAAGGGCAGCTTCGGAAGCCGGAACACCGGGCTGTTTTCCGGTATGATGCGGTAAGTTGTAAAGGCCGCGTCAAAATTCCCGGATATCCGGTCTCCCGCCCGGAATCTGGTCACATTCTTCCCCGTCTCCACCACCGTTCCCACCGGCTCATGCCCCAGAGTGCAGGGAAACCGCACCGGACGGACCTGGCGATACCCTTCCCTGGAGATCCCAAACTCATGATCCCCCAAAAACCGGGGCAGATCCGTATGGCAAAGCCCCACCGAATCCATACGAATCAGCAGTTCATGCTCCCCCAGCTTGGGAAGATCCTGCTCCACATACTCAATCTTCTGAACATCTGTCACCACAGCGGTCAACGTCTTCATACCATCCCTCCAGATCTTTTGTTTTTCCTCTCTGCGCATCTGCCCGCAAATCCCAAAATCCAGCGGGCAGTTTTTACATCATCGGAACACTTGTTCTTCCTGTTCCTTCAGCAGTTCTTTTTGCCCGGTCAGAAAATCCACGCGCCACTTTGGAAAGTCCTGCACAAACTCCGTCTCAAGGAACCGGTTCACCATCTCCTTTGCCATGGCTTCTCCGACGATAAACGCCCCCAGACACAGAACGTTGGCATCATTGATTTTGCGGCAATATTCCGCGCTGTAGACACTTTCCACGACAGCTGCATAGACGCCTTTGTTTTTGTTGGCCGCCATGGACATACCCATACCGGTCCCGCAGATCAGGATTCCCCTTTGTGCTTCCCCGGACTGAATCTGCGCTGCTGCCGCCGGACCGGTGACCGTGTGCGGTCTTGGCGCATTCTGATCTGTCGTCCCCACATCGATCAGCTCATATCCTTGTTCGGTCAGCATTTCTTTGATGGATTCCTTGAGCAGATAGCCCGCTTTATCAGAACCAATTACAATCTTCATACCATGCCTCCTGTCTTTTTTATTTTGCTCCATTTGCCGCATTCATAAACCGGCGGTGAAACTGCACCACCAGCGGATTGGAAGTAAACTCCATCAAAAGCGACGGCGCCGCCGTAATGACCACCCGCCCTGCCATATCCAGAAATTCCTCTTCCATCAGCAGCCGGTCAATATACGGATAATAATTTTCTCCCTGCATGTTGCAGATGATCAGCCTTGTGTCCGGAAGATTGGCCTGTTTCAGACAGCGGAGATTATGACGGATGCCGTCCAGGCCGTCCGCCATGGAATCTTTCAGAAATCCGCGGTATTTTAAAATCTCACGTGCTCTGGTATAAGCCGCAAAACGGTCCTTGGTCCCCTCTTTTGCAGACAGATAATCATTTTCCACCATATACGTCTGAAGCTGCTCCACAAACTGCGGATCGCCGGTCTCCTCGTAGGCCTTCATAAGCCCTGCAAGCTGCATGCTCTGGGCATGGCGGAACATAATAAAGCTGTTGATAAAATAGGGGCGGGCCTGCAGCGCCATCGCGGTCTGACAGGGTTCAAACATCAATGTATAGTTTACCCGGTACCCGTGTTCCTGCAGCATCAGCGCCAGATTATGGCCCCGGAAGAAATCTTTTGGTTCCCCAATTCGATTTGGAGCCACTGTATTGAGCGGAGATGGGTTCAGAACATATGCACAGTCATTTTTTGGATTGTTCTCCTTGCTTGTGTTTATAATCGCTTTTCTTGTGTTTATAATCGCTTTTAAAGATCAAATCCTCAAAACCAAAAACCGATGCTGGTATACTGGCATCGGTTTTTGGTTTTATTTAAAAAATATAAAAAAACATAGTAAAATTTCTACAGATGTGTTATACTATATAAATAGATAAACAATGAGGTGAAAATATGAAGAAAAGAATTCCCTTAAATATAAGTAAAGCTATTAATGAATTTTTAGTTGAAGCTAATAATATGTTTGGTAATAGAGCTAAAAAAATTATACTTTATGGCTCATATGCAAGAGGAGATTTTAACAAAAATTCAGATATTGATATAATGATATTAACAGATTTAACAGATGATGAAATAGTAGAATATAGTGAAAAGATATGGGATTTTGCTTACGACATTGAATTAGAAAATAATGTAATATTATCTATATTAATAAAAAATATAGATAAGTTTAATTATTGGTTAGAAGCATTACCATTTTATATAAATGTACAAAATGAGGGAGTTGTTTTAAATGAAAGGTAAAGTATCACAGGAATTGGTTTTTCATAGGTTAGAACAAGCGAAAGAGGATTTAAGGACAAGCAAATTATTACATAGAGAGCAAATATATAAGGCTGCAAATAATAGAGCCTATTATTCTATTTTTCATGCAATAAGAAGTATATTAGCATTAGAACCAATAGATTTCAAAAGACATAAGGATGTTATAGCATATTTTAATCAAAATTACGTTAATACTGAGATATTTCCTAGAAGTATGGGAAGGAGAATTGCAAGAGCAAATCAAGTACGTGAAGATAGCGATTATGATGATGAATTTACAGTTAATCCAGAGAATACTTTAGTTCAAATACAAACAGCAGAAGATCTTATACAATTAGTAGAAGAATATATAAATAATAAACTCTCAATATAGAAAACTTGAGAGCTTATTATTTTATATAGGTTATAGTAAAGATATTATTTAGTTTCAACAATTGATATAACCATTTTTTCTTCATTAAATGTTTCATTTAGTATTTGTTCTGCGAATTCTTTTGTTACTTGATTATATTCCCCTAGATAATCAAAACTATTTATTCCTTTAAAATAATCAGATAAGAACATTCTTCCTACATCTGCTACTGAGTTATAGTCTGTTACATATCTACCATAAATCTTTTTCTTTGTTCTTGTGAAGATTTCTTCATCTATTCCATTTTGTTTTATTTTTTCTAATGCCTTTTTGAATTCTTCATTTACTTTTCTTGGCTCTTTTGATTGTCCTGTTATTAATATGTGTGCATAATTACTAGTGAATTCATAGTCTAATTGTGGCTCTATTAATAATAATCCTTCACTATAAAGTTTTCTATAAAGTTCAGAGCCTTTCCCAAATAACATTTCTAATAATATTTCTATTGCTATATGTCTTTTTACTATGTTTTCTGAATTTGGTTTATCTAAAAATCCTATTGTAAATAACGGGTTATTAACATCCATTTTTACTACTTTTTCTTTTTCATTTATCTCTGTCTCTATTGGAGTATATATTCTTTTTATATCTCCACCATTTTCATTTTTTATAATTCTTTTTTTGACTTCGTCTAATATTTGTTCTGGTACAAAGTCTCCGCAAATTACCATTGCCATATTTGCTAAATTGTAAAATGTGTCACAACAATTATATAGTGTTTGTGGTGTTATTTCTGATATTGATTCTACTGTTCCCGCAATATCTAGTCTTACTGGATTTTCTTTGTACATGCATTTTATAGCATTTAAATATACTTGCCATTCTGGATAGTCTTCGTACATTTTTATTTCTTGTGATATTATTCCTTTTTCTTTTTCTACATTTTCATCTGTAAAGTATGGATTTTGTACATAATCCATAAATTCGTCTAGTGCTTCGTAAAAATTGTCTGTTGCTTCATATAAATATGCTGTGTGGTCATTTGTTGTATATGCGTTTGCATCTACTCCTATTGCTGATAATGTGTCTAAGCTATTTGTTCCATTTCTTTGCTCAAACATTTTATGTTCTAAAAAGTGTGCAACTCCATCTGGTATTTTTACTTCTTCACCTGTTTTTGGTACTATAAAATGATTGTCTATTGAACCAAAGTGTGTTGCCCATATTATATATTTCTTTGCTGTGTTGTTTTTTGGTATTATCATTACGGTTAAACCGTTTTCTAGCTTTTCTATATAAACTTTTTCTTTTACTTTTGAGTTTTCAATTATTTCCATTTTTACCTCTCTCCTTTTCTTTTTATTATTTTTAGGGTAATTCATTTGTGAAATGAATATATTCAAATTTCATGTGTCAATTTATTATTGTTATATCGGACGCACACTGTGCACCCCTACATTGGATATATTTATAATTAATGTTTAAATTTCTGTAACGGACGCCTATATGGCGCCCCTACATTGCTTTATATCTCAATACTTATATATTGTCAAATTTCTCATTTACCAATATTATTTTTTAATTTCTTAAAAAATAAACTGTATTAATTTTTATAGAATTTGCAATGTCAACTACATCTTGTTTTTGTACTTTCTGAACGTTTTCCTCATATTCTGCATATTCCATCTTGTGTTCTGATATTTCTTGACCAAAGTAATACATCATTTCACTGTCTTGTTCCTCTGGTATTGATTTTATCATCGCAATTATACTTGCTTTTGCATTTTTTATATCTTCTTCTGTAAAATCTGCTTTTTTCATGTCTTCTATTTGAACTCTTATTAAGTCTAATGCTTTTTTATAGTCTTCTATTTCTATTCCACATCTTATGAATACATTGTTCTTATGTCTTATATAATTTGAACCTGCTACATACGCTAGATGTGCTTTTTCTCTTACATTTTGGAACATTTTTGATGTTGGCGTTCCTCCTAGTATTGCATTATATATTAATGCCGAATATTTAGAGTCTTTATCATTTTTTCCGACTTCTAATCCTATTATAAGTTTTCCTTGTGATACATCCATTTTTTCTTCTATAACTCTTTCTTGCTTTATATTATCTGCTTTTTCACTTTTCTTATTATATATTGGCTGTCTATCGTTTAACTTTTTGATGTCTTCGTTTTCCATTACTATTTGTTTTGCACTTTCGTCTACTTCTCCAGATATAAATATATCAATTTTGCATTCAGAAATCATTTTCTTATAGTATTCATATAGATTTTCAGCATTTATATTTTCTAAGTCTTCTACATATCCATATTTATATAGTCCAAATGGTTTATCTTTGTACATTTCTTCAATACATCTTTCATAGGCATATTTTGATTTGTTGTCAATTTTTCCTAATATTATTTGTTTTATATTTTCTTTTTCACTTTCTACATATTCTTTTTTAAAATTGCTATTTTCTATTAATGGATTGAATACTATGTCTAATAATGCTTTCATACTTTCTTCTAATATGTTTTCTCGTTCTGGTAAAAAATTGTTGTTTATGCTTTCCATATAGAATTTTAATACATGGTTATCTCCAGTTTTATCCACACCACAGTTGAAGTCTGCTCCATACATTTCATCTAGTTTATTACTTATTTCTTCAAGGTTTGTTAGTTTACTAGATCCTCTTCTTAATATCATTGGTATTAAGGCATTTTTAGTGACATTTTCTCTGTTTAGTGGCGTTGTTAAAAATACTGCTAATAAGTTTGTTTTGAATTTGTTTGTGTTAATTATATGAAGGTTTATTCCTTCTTTTAATTTTATTTTATTACAGTTCATAAGTTTCTCTTCCTTTCTTATTTTATATTATTAGCTTTTTTTGTTTAATTATTTATTTTTTTATATTTTTTCATCTTTATGGGCGGACGCAAGGCTCGCCCCTACAAATGACGTTGTATTTTTTGTTTATTATATTACATTGTTTTATTATATGCAATAAAATTGGGAACTATTTTTAGCTCCCAATTTGTATATATCTATGTATTAAAATTTCCTCTTCCAAAAGCCAGTAAAATTCACTTCGTGAATTTTTCATGCTTTTTCGTAAATTTTAAATTTTAAAACTTTACAAAACTACTTCGTATGTTTTGTATATTTTTAAAATTTAAAATTTCCTTTTTCTCGCCGCCTCTGATTTCTTTTTTCTTTTAACGCTAGGTTTTTCATAATGTTCTCTTTTTCTTACTTCTTGTAATACTCCATTTCTTGCACATTGTCTTTTAAATCTTTTTAATGCATCTTCGATGTTTCCATTATTTACTTTTATCTCTGACATTATTACTCCCCCCTCTCTAGTAGTAATTAATTTGCTTGCTTATTATACTATATATTTATGCAGTTTGTCAAGGTGTAGAAGTCTAATTTTCAAAGTTTTCGAATAGGTCTCCCATTGCTTTACTTTCATTTAGTCTTTTTATTGCTTCTGCAAATAATGGTGCTATTGATAATACATGTATCTGTGGTATTTGCTTTTCTTTTGGTAATGGTATTGTGTTTGTTATTACTAATTCTTTTAATGCTGAGTTTTGTATTCTTTCTATTGCTGGTCCAGATAATACTCCATGTGTACATCCTGCATATATTTCTTTTGCACCAAATCTTTCTAGTATTCCTACTGTTTCCATCATTGAACCTGCTGTGTCTATTTCATCGTCAAATATTACTGCTGTTTTTCCTTTTACTTCTCCTATTACTGTTGTGGCAATAGCTTTATCATCATTTCCATCTCTTCTTTTGTCTATTAATGCTATTGGACAATTAAAGAATTTCGAATATTTATATGCTTTTTTTGAACTTCCAGCATCTGTTGCAACTATTACCATGTCTTCTAGTTTTTTAGATTTAAAGTATTCTTGTAATAATATTTGTGCAGATAGTCTATCACAATTTATATCATTAAAGTATGCCTGTATTGCTGAATTATGTAGATCACAACTCATAACTCTGTCTGCTCCTGCTACTTCTATTAATTGTGCCATTAATTTTGCTGTTATTGGTATTCTTGGTTGGTCTTTTTTGTCTGATCTTGAGTATAGGTAATATGGTAATACTACTGTTATTCTCTTAGCTGATGCACGTTTTGCAGCATCTACAGATATTAACATTTCCATAACTCTTTCATTTACTGGTGGTGTTGTTGTTTGAACTAGATAAACATCTTGGTCTCTAACTGTTTCTCCTAATTGTACAAATGTATTATCATTTTTAAATTTCATTGTCTCAATTTTTCCAAGCGATAAATCTAAACTATCACAGATTTCCTTTGTAAATCTCTCTGCTTCTTTACTACAAGCAAAAATTTTGATATTTTCCATATCTATAGAACCCCCTGAAAATTTTAAGTTTTTCTTAAAATCATTTTATTTCTATTTATGTCGATTTATCTGCACTACATATTTTAGAATATTTTTAATGATATGTCAATGTTTTTATAGTAATTGTATTTAAAAATATTACAGACGCCTTTGCATGAGCGAATTTTGTTATACAAAATTCTCAGTCAAAGACGCCAATACATTTATTTTTAGTTTTCCTAGATTTTAATTGCTCCATGATACTATTTTGTTTTGTGCAAGACATTCTGGTACATCTAGTATTCTTTGGTTTGTTGAACCTTTAAATCTTAGGTTTGGTACTTTTTTGTCTATTTCAAATTTCCCATCTACTAATACATTTATCTCTTTTAGACATTTGTTTGTTGTTTCATCATTTCTCTTTTCTAGTTCTTCTAGTGTATATCCTGTATAACACCAAACATTGAAGTTTGGCTTTTCTTTTTTTACATCTTTTATAAAGTTTAATACTTCTCCAATATTTTCTCTACATAGTGGCTCTCCTCCACTTATGGTAATTCCTTTTAATATTGAATTTTCTTTTATCTTTTCTATTAGTTCTTGCTTTTTTACTTTATCAAATTTTGTTCCGTAGTTGTAGTCTTGTGCTATCTTGTTTTGACATCCTGGACATCCATGTGGACAACCACTTACAAATAGCACCGCTCTCCAGCCTGCTCCATTTGATATGCTTTCGTCATAAAATCCTGCTAGGTTCATTATGGTTCTTCCTTTCATTGTTGTTATTTATTTTTTTCTGTATCATGTGTTACTCTATCTTTTAACTCTGCAAGCTTGCCATTTGTCGAGTAAAATTGTCTTCGACAATTTTTCACGAACACTGGCTATTTATTTTGAGAATATATTTAATTTGCCTGAGTATCATGTGTTACTCTATCTTTTAACTCTGCAAGCTTGCCATTGTTCCACCTAGATGTGGTTCCTACTAGGTAACCTGTTATTCTTTGTATTGTATCTATGTTTTTGCTTCCACACATTGGACATTCTATTAGGTCTGCTTCTGCATTTTCAAATCCACAGTCCATACATCTTGATCTTGTATGGTTTACTGATCCATATCCCATGTTGTATTTATCCATTAAATCTACTACTGCTTCAACACTTTCTGGGTTGTGTGTAGCGTCTCCATCTAATTCTATATAGAAGATGTGTCCTCCTCTTGTTAGGTCATGATATGGTGCTTCTATTTTTGCTTTGTGTTCTGCTGCACATTTGTAATATACTGGTACATGATTACTATTTGTATAATAATCTCTGTTTGTTACTCCATGTATTATTCCATATTGTGCTCTGTCTATTTTAGTGAATCTTCCTGCTAATCCTTCTGCTGGTGTAGCTAGTACTGAATAGTTTAAATCATATTTGTCTGCAAATCCGTCGACTTCTTCTTTCATGTTTCTAACTATTTCTAGTCCTAATTCTTGTGATTTTTCTGATTCTCCATGATGTTTTCCTGTTAATACTACTAATGCTTCTGCTAATCCTATGAATCCTATTCCTAGTGTTCCTTGTTTTAATACTTCTTCTACTTTATCGTTTGGAGCTAGTTTTTCACTTCCATTCCATAATCCTGACATTAATAATGGAAATTGTTTTTTTAGTGCTGTGCATTGGAAAGTATATCTATCATATAACTGTCTTGCACATACTCCTATGTATTGTTCTAATTTTTGCAAAAATATCTTCTTTTCTAATTTTAGGAATTTTTCGTTCATGAATTTTTCACTTCCAATTCCTATTTCAAAGTTTAATCCAATTTGGTTTTGTGCTTCTTGATTTGATTCTATTGCAATTTTTACAAAGTTAATTGTTGTAAATGATAAATTCCCTCTTCCAACTGATGTTTTTTCTCCATGCCTGTTTTCAAATACTCTTGTTCTACATCCCATTGTTGCTGCTTCATATTCATATCTTTTTGTATCATTTTGATTCCATTTTTCATGTGTGTTGAAGCTTGCATCAAGATTTATAAAGTTAGGAAAAAATCTTTTTGCTGTTACTGTACATGCATATTTATATAAATCATAGTTTTTGTCTTCTGGAAGATAGTTTACTCCTTTTTTCTTTTTCCAAATTTGGATTGGGAATATTGGTGTTTCGTTATTTCCTACTCCTCTTTCTGTTGATTTTAGTATCTCTCTTATTATACATCTTCCTTCTGGTGATGTGTCTGTTCCATAGTTTATTGAACTAAATACTACTTGATTTCCTCCTCTTGAATGTATTGTGTTCATGTTGTGTATGAATGCTTCCATTGATTGGTGAACTCTTCCTACTGTATTGTTTACAGCTGCTTGTATGTATCTTTCTTCACCTTTTAGTTCTGATAAATCTTTTTTTATGTAGTCATCTAATTTATAGTCATAATATTTTGATAAGTCTTTTCCTACTGTGTCTCCAACTTTTTTTAATTCTTCTTTGAAGGTTTCTCTTACATATGGTGCTAAATAATAGTCAAATGCTGGTATTGCTTGACCTCCATGCATTTCATTTTGAACTGTTTCCATTGAGATACATCCTAGTATACTTGCTGTTTCTATTCTTTTTGCTGGTCTTGAACTACCGTGTCCTGCTTTGAATCCATTTTCTAAAATTCTATCTAATGGATGTTGTAAACATGTTAAACTTTTTGTTGGATAATAGTCTTTATCATGAATATGTATATATCCACTTTTTACTGCATCTCTTGCTTCTGTTGATAATAAGAAATCATCAACAAATGGTTTTGTTGTTTCACTAGCAAATTTCATCATCATTCCTGCTGGTGTATCTGCATTCATATTAGCATTTTCTCTAGTTACATCATTTGATTTTGTTTCAATTATTTCTAGGAACATATCTTTTGACCTTGCTTTTCTTGCAACATCTCTATTATACCTATATGTTATATACATTTGTGCTACTTCTTTTCTTGAAGATGCCATTAATTTTTTCTCAACTAAATCTTCTATCTCATATACTGTTGTTTGAATTTTTCCTTCTAATTGTTTTTCAACCCCATCTGCTATTTTGTTTGCTAAGTCAGCATCTATTCCTGCTGTTGTTTGCATCATCGCTAAACTTACTGCTTTAATAATTCGTTCCCTATTATATTCTACCATTCTTCCATCTCTTTTTACTACTTGCATTTTTATTTCCCCCTTGTTTATACTTTAATCTCTTTCCTTAGAGTGTCCTAATAATACAAAAAAAGAAAACCAAAGTCAAGAAATTAGAATTTTTTCTTAACTTTGGTTATTATTTTAGAATATCAATATTTCTAGCGTTTTTATACTATTGGTAAATATTTATTTTTGTACATAATATACTAGTTATTATAGTGTTTACATGATCTTTTTTGCTTTTTTGAATAATTATTACAAAATTGTTACAAAAATATTACATTTTTGTGATAATTTTAAATAGATACATATTTTATTCACAATTATTTTTATGTATTATAAACGGACGCCCCTACATTATTTATTTTAGGAATTTGATTTTATTGATTCCTGGTTGTTTCTTACGTATTATTATGTAGGTTATATATCCTGTTATTGCAAGTGCTGTTATTATCATTCCTATTATTATTATACTTACTGTTTCTCCTGTTTTTATACTTACTATTACTGTTGCTTCTGATTTGTTGTCTTGTTCATTTGTGTCCTTAAAGTTTACAGCATTATTTGTTTCTTCTATTTTAACTGTATTTGTTTGTGAACCTAAGTTTTCTTCTTTGTTTTTCCATTTTAATGCTATGCTTAATGTCTTACTTTCTCCTGCTTCTAATTCTACTTCTGTTTCTGCTGTCCCATCTTTGTTTTCTTTCCATTCTGCTGGTAAATGTGCTACTTCATATCCTTCTGGTATTTTTTCTAATACCTTAGCTGTTCCATCTAATTCTCCTTGATTTTTTACCTTTATATTGTATTTTACAATTAAATTTGTACTATCTATTTTTCCTGTTGTTATTTCTACTTTTGCTAGTTTATCATTTGTAATATTAGCACTTTCTCCATCTATTTGAATGCCTGTTATTGTTTTTTCTACTGAGAAATTAAAGTTTAATTTTCTATAATAGTATGTTACAATTTGTGGTTCTTCTTTTATTTCTCCTTTTGTGTTTTCTGTGTTTCTTACTAGTACATAGTATTTGATTTCTTTTGCTTCTGTTTCGTATTTTTCTCCTACTTTTCCTGTTATTTCATATTCATATGCTCCATCTTCTGTTTCTACATCCACATATCTTACTATTACTTTTCCTTGTTTTTCTTCTATTTGTTCTTTTATTAATTTATAATAATAACTTATTTCTTTTGTTTCTTTGGTAATTTCTCCTGAGTATCCCTCTGGTTGTTCGTTTATACATTCATAGTTTGATGGTATTTTATTTGATGGGCTTGTTGTATATTCCTGTCCTATCTCTTTTTCTATTTCTTCGTCTTCTACTAATTTTTGTGTTGTATATTCATTTTTCTCTTCATCATAGATGTAATGATGTATTATTATTTTTCCTTTTTCTTTTTCCTCTACTTCATCTTTTATTAATGGTCCATCTTTTTCTAGTGGATAATCATCTGGATAATATAAAATTGTTTCTCCTTTTGCCTTTAGATTTATATTTGCTAGTTTATAGTCTTCTGCATATGCTATTGTTATTTCTTTTGTTATTGTTTCTGTATGTTTTCCTATTGAACCGTCTCGAGTCATCATTTCCGTTGTATGTGTGAAAGTGTCAACGTTTTCTATGTCTATTATCCATTTTATTGTGTTGCTTTCTTTGTTATATGTTCCTCCATTTAAGTCTAATTTACTTTCGTCTATTTCTGTTCCTTCTGGTAATTCTGCTTCTATTTCTATTTTTAATTTTCCTTTATAATCTCTTATTGTAGTTTCATAGGTTATTTCATATTTTATTTCTTCTCCTGCTTTTATTATAAAGTTTCCTTCTTCGTCTTTTTCCACTTCTGTTATTACTTTTGAATCTATTCTACTTTCTATTTCTGAATTTTTTAATTTATAGTAATAGGTTATTTCTATTATGTCTTTTGATATTTTTCCTTTATAATTTTCTGGTTGTTCGTTTGTACAAACATAGTTTTCTGGTATTGCATCTGATTTCTTGCTTGAGTAATTTTCCCCAATCTTTCCTGTAATTTCATCATCTTCTACTAGTTTTTGTGTTGTGGCTTTGTCTTCTTTTTCATCATAGATGTAATGATGTACTATTACTTTTCCTTCTTTTTTTACATAGTATATGTTTATTATATTTTCCCCTGCTCCTATTTTTATGGTTTCTGCTTCTATACTATCATAATTATAGTTTTCTATGTCTTTTATTTCTCCATTTACATCTATTTCACTTTCAAAGGTTTGGTTTTCTAACATTTTTGTTTCTATTATTTCTTTTGTGTCTTTGTCAATGTATTTTACTGTACATGTTAAGTCTGTTCTTCTTGTATAATAATAGTTTAATAATGCATTTCCATCTGCTGTTATTGTTAATGTTTCTGTTTTTGGACTTACGAATCCTTCATATGTTTTTGTAGCTGGTGTTATTGTGTCTCCTGTTATTCCTTCTAGTAATTCTGTGTCTGCTAGTGTGTAATTGTTCTCATCTTTTGAGCTCGCATTTCCATTTAAATTTTGAGTCCAATGTTTTATCATGTATTGTGCCTTCGTATTTTTCGTCCAATTTGCTATATATTCTCTGTTTCCTGTTGAACCTTTTGCTATTGTTACTTCTTTTGTTGCTATCTCTATATCTGTTCCTGTCCAACCCATGAATATATATCCTTCTTTGGTTGGCTCATTTAATACTATAGCTTCTGTTTCTATTGTGTAACTTGTTGGATTAGCTGTT
>JAAWHY010000033.1 GCA_022795675.1 Clostridia bacterium | reverse complement strand
AATCGAGCAAAATTTACTTCGTAAATTTTTCACGATAACGGGATTATTTAATTCAATTTCATTGAAAGCAGTTTACTTATCCCTGAAATCGAGCAAAATTTACTTCGTAAATTTTTCACGATAACGGGATTATTTAATTCAATTTCATTGAAAGCAGTTTACTTATCCCGTTTTCCTCCATTGTAACTCCATATACGGTGGAGGCTTGTTCCATTGTTCCTTTTCTATGCGTTATTGTTAAGAATTGTGTTTGTCCTGTGAATTTTTTTATGTATTCTGCAAATCTATATACATTTACATCGTCTAAGGCTGCTTCTATTTCATCTAATATACAGAATGGTGATGGATTTATTTTTAACATTGAGAATAGTAGCGCTATTGCTGTAAAAGCTCTTTCTCCTCCTGATAATAACATCATGTTTTGTAGTTTCTTTCCTGGTGGCTGTACTTTTATTTCTATTCCCGTTTCAAGGATGTTACTTTCATCTTCTAATATTAGTTCAGCTGTTCCTCCTCCAAATAATTCTTTAAATGTTGTTTTGAAGTTTTCATTTATTATTTTAAATTGCCTTAAGAATTGTGCTTTCATTGTTTCTGTAATTTCTGTTATTACATTTTTTAATTGTGCCATAGAGTTTTCTATGTCTAGTCTTTGCTCACACATAAAGTCATATCTTTCTGATGTGTTTTTGTATTCTTCTATAGAGTCTACGTTTACACTTCCTAAGTTTTTGATTTCTTCTCTGATTTTACTTGCTTCTTTTGTTGCTGTCATTACATTTGTAGGCTTTTGATAATTTTCTGATACATTATTTGGTGTTAATTCATATTCTTCCCATAGCTTATTTGTTATATCTTCTATATCATGTTCTATTTTTTCTTTTTTTATTTCAATTTTGGTTATCTCTGATTTGATGTTTTCTAAAGTTTCAAATTGATTTATAACTTTGTTTTCTGTTTCACTAAGTTTCTCATTTTTCTGATTTCTATCTTGCTTTAGCTCTTGTACTTTAGTATCTCTACCTTCTATATTTTTATCCATTTCTGCTAATCTATTTTCAAAGTTTTTGATGTCTTGTGCTAATTTTTCATTTTCAAGTGTTATTTTTTCTAAATTTTCTTCTTTATTTTGTACACTTATGTTATTTGTTTCAATTTCATTATTTATTCTTTCTACAACTTCATCTATTGACATTTCACTTTCGTTAAAGGAGTTTACTGATATTTTTAGGTTTGTTACATCGAAGTTTAAGTCATCAATGTATTTTTGGTTATCCTTATTCAAGTTAGCATATTCGTTTATTATTTTACTTAGATTTTCTTTTTGGTTTTCTAAATCTTCAATTTCTTTTTGTGTTTCTTTTTTCTTTTGTTCTATTTCCTCTTTTTGTTCTTTTATTTCTGATGATTCTTCTTTTAATTTTTGTAAGTGCTTTTCTGCTTTTTCTATATTTTCTTCTACTGAAACTAATTTTTGTTTGTCTGTTGCATATTGTATATCTATGTCTTTTAATTGTTCTTCTAAGATATTTGCTTTTTCTAAGATTTCCTGTACAGAGTTTTTATAGTCTTCTTTTTCTTTTTCTAATTTTTTCACTTTTTCTTCAATTTCTTTTAAGGCTTTTTCTAAGTCTTTTATTTCTCCTGCTCTACCTAATATATTAACTGTTCTTGTTGGTGCTGAACCTCCTGTTATCATTCCTGAAGGATTTATTATATCTCCTTTAAGTGTTACTATTTTGAAAGAGTACTTATTTTGTTTTGCTAGTTCTATTGCTTGTGCCATATCTTCTACAATTACTACTCTTCCAAGTAAACTTTGTATTATTCCATCGTATTTAGAATTATATTTAACTAAATCTGATGCAATTCCATGAACTCCTGCAATATTTTTATTGTTTATTTTATCTAACTTTTTTCCCTTAACAGCTGATATTGGTAAAAATGATGCTCTACCTATATTATTTTTTCTCAGGTGTTCTACTAATTTTTTTGCATCATTTTCTGTTTCTGTTACTATGTTTTGTAATGCTCCTCCTAAAGCCATTTCGATGGCTAGCCCATATTCTTTGTCTACTTCTATTAAACTACTTAAAACTCCATTTACCCCTTTTGCTAATTCTGCATTTTTTTCACAGTCTAATAGAAGATTTTTTACACTTTTTGTGTATCCCTCTTTTTCTTTTTCTGTTTCTTTTAAAAATTTAAGTTTTGATTCCTTTATTCTATATTCAGATAAAATTAGGTTTATTTTATCTTCATATTCTTTTATTTTCTTTATACTGTCTTCTTTATTTTTAGATGCTTCTTCTAATTTTGATAATGTCTCTTTTCTCTTATTTTCAATGTCGTAAAATGCTTTTGCAATATCTTCTTTAGTAAATTTAATTCCATCTAATTCTGAAATTCCTTGTTGTATTTCTATTTTTATATTTTTTTCCCTTTTTTCGAAATTTTCAAGGTTTGTAGCATAAGTACTTAATTCTGTACTTTTTTCAAATTTATCGTCTATACATTGTTCTACGATTTTTTTGTGTTCTTCTATTTCTTTTTCTTTTTCTGATAGTTTATTTGTTAATTCATCTAATTCTTTTTGCTTCTCTTCTAATTCTTTCTCAAATTTCTCTTTATTTGCAAATAGATTGATTTTCTTTTCTTCTTTTTGTTTTACTTCTTCTTCTAATGATTTTTTCTTTTCTTTTAAATCTATAATTTCTTCTTCAAATCTTTGATAGTTTAAGTTATTATTTGCTATTCTTTCGTTTACAACTTTTATATCTGAGTTTATCTGTTCCTTTTCTTGTAAAGTTTTTGCTTCTAAATTATGTAAGTTTTCTATTTCTTCTGTGATTACATCTATTTCTTCTTTTAATTTCTGCTTTAAATTATTTATTTCTTCTAACTTATTATTTTCTTCATCTTTTTGAGTGTTTAATATTTGGGTATCTTCTATTATTTTTGCTAATTTCTCTTTGTATTCATTAATGTTATATATAAAAAGCCCTATTTCTATGTTTTTTAGCTCTTCTTTTAGGTTTAAGTATTTTTTTGCTTTTTCTGATTGTTCTTTTAAGGGTTCTATTTTTTGCTCTATTTCATATATTATGTCATTTATTCTTAATAGGTTTAGTTTTGTTTGTTCTAATTTTTTTTCTGATTCTATTTTTCTAGCTTTATATTTTACAATACCTGAAGCTTCTTCAAATACATGTCTTCTATCTTCTGATTTATTGCTTAGTATTTCGTCTATTCTTCCTTGTCCTATAATAGAATAACCGTCTTTTCCTATTCCTGTATCCATAAATAGTTCTACAATGTCTTTTAATCTACAATTTGTTTTATTGATTAAATATTCAGATTCTCCGCTTCGAAATAGTCTTCTTGTAACTGTTACTTCTGTATATTCAATTGGTAATTTTCCATCCATATTATCAAATATTAAAGATACTTCTGCAAATCCTAGTGATTTTCTACTCTGTGTTCCTGCAAATATTACGTCTTCTGATTTTTGCCCTCTTAAGGATTTCATGCTTTGTTCACCTAGTACCCATCTTATTGCATCAGAAATATTGCTCTTACCTGAACCATTTGGTCCTATAACAGCTGTTATTCCTGGCATTAATTCTAAAGTGGTTTTTTCTGCAAATGATTTGAATCCTTGTAATTCTAGCCTTTTTAAGTACATTTATTATCCATCCTTATATTTTAATTATTTTTTAATTTTTATATTATTCAAATTTCGTCTTAAATATCTTACCTCAAAAAACATAAAAAAACAAGGAATTTACTCAAATATTGTAATTTTATTTTTTTGACATTTACACAAAATAGCTGTATAATTATATTAGGTATGCTCAGAGTGAGCTATGCTTAAAAAAAATATTGGAGGTTTTTATGAACACAGAATTTCTTACACCAAGAAAGCGGACTGCACCCAAAGGATCTTGCTCAATATGTGTTATTAGCGAGATAATATCAGAAGAAGGAGGCGATATCATATTTTGCCTTACTCGGGACTCATTTCTCGATACATTTTTAACTTTAAACCAGGATAAAATTGTATCGTACAATATCGTGGATTCCAACGAAATAGTTGAAATTCAGTATATAAAATCCAACGGTAGTGTGAAATTTTCAGTAAATGAAACTCAGGACTTATTTACACTTTTATTTTCTGATATAAAAGTTCTTAATTATGAGTGTCCTGAAAATCCCACCAGAGTTTATATTATCGCTAATGAGCCTTCTGTCTTCTAAGACCTTTCACAGTGTCCACCTCTATCCCCCCGACCTCCTCTCTGAGGTTATCGGGGGGTATATTATTATTGAATTTTATATTATTATATGGTATTCTATATATATATTTTTGTTCGGAGGTTGTTTTTTATGGATGAATACTATACAAAGAGAAGAAGGCGTAAACCTAATTACCCTAGTATTATAGTTTTTCTTATTATTCTAGGTTTAATTATAGGATGTATTAGTTTTATTTTCTCAAATAAATCTGAAAAGAATTCTAAGGATAATTTGAATGTCGGTGATAGTAAAACCTCTGAGACTGTTGCTTTTGAAGATACTACTATTCATTTAACTGCTATCGGAGACATTATGTGCCATGGTCCTAATTATAAGGCTGCATATATTTCTAGTTCTGATTCTTATGATTTTTCTCCTTTTTTTAAAAATATTTCTAATTATACGTCTAAGGCTGATTTGACTATTGGTAACCTAGAAACTACTTTTGCTGGTAAGGATCGTGGTTATAGTGGTTATCCTACTTTTAATTCTCCTTCTGAGTTAGGACAAGCTATTAAGGATATTGGAGTTGATGTTTTAGGTACTGCTAATAATCATTGTATGGATAAGGGCTATTCTGGTCTTGCTAGTACTTTAGATGTTTTAGATGAGATGGGATTTTCACATATGGGTACTTCCAGAAGTGTTGATGAACAGAATACTATATTAGTAAAAGATGTTAATGGTATAAATATTGCTTTTCTCGCTTTTACTTATGGGACTAATGGTATTAGTATTCCTAAAGACAAGTCTTTTTGTGTCAATTTGATCGATAGGGATCTGATTGTGAAACAGCTTGAGTCTGCTAAAAGATTGAAGGTTGATATGATTTGCGTTAATATGCATTGGGGTATTGAGTATCAAACTTCTCCTAATTCTACACAAAAAGAGCTTGCAGATTTTTTGTTTAAGAATGGTGTTGATATAATTTTTGGTAGCCACCCTCATGTTCTTCAACCAATGGAAAAAAGAACTGTTACTTTAGATGATGGCTCTACAAAGGATGGTTTTGTTATTTATTCTTTGGGCAATTTTATTTCTAACCAGTCAGATGTTAATACTCAGGATACTATTATATTAAATTTACAAGTTACAAAGTCTGGTAAAGATGGTAAGATTAGTATTGATAGTTTTGATTATATTCCTGTATATTGTTACAATAAGGGTACTGGTGTTCAAAATCGTTATGAATTGATTGATTTGAAAAAAAGTATTTCAGATTATGAAAATGGTGTTAGTTCAATTAGTTCTTCTTTGTATAATACTTTTAAGTCTGAACTTCAGAGAATTGAGAAGATTATGAATTCTAATTTAAATTAATAATTTGATAAAAGGGAGCCCTTTGGGCTCCCTTACAGTTTTATCACATTTTAAATATATTGATATTTTTCCCTATTTATTGCTAAGAATATTATACTTACTATTAGTGCTAGAATTTCTGCAAATACTACTGCAAGCCATATTCCATTTACTCCCCAAATTGCTGGTAATATAATTATCATTGCTACTTGGAATAGTAGTGTTCTTAAGACTGAGATTGCTGCTGATACTATTCCATTGTTTAGTGCTGTGAAGAATGACGAACTAAATATGTTAAATCCACTTATTAAGTATGATATTGAGAATATTCTTATTGCGTTTACTGTCATGTTTAGTAGTTCTATATTATAACTTACAAATATTGATGCTAATATTTTAGGGGTTATTTCTGCTATTACTGTCATTATTAATGAGGTTATTGCAATTAGTTTTATACTCTTTTTTAATAAATTTTTTAGTTCATCTGTATTTCCTGCTCCATAGTGATATCCTATTATTGGTGCTGTTCCTATTGAGTATCCTAAGTATGTGCCAATTGATATAAATCCTACATACATTATTATTCCATAAGCTACAACTCCATCTGGCCCTATGTATTTCATGAGCTGCATATTGTATAACATGTTTACTAATGATAGTGATAGATTTGTTAGCATTTCTGATGATCCATTTACACATGCTTGTAATATTGCTTTCCATTCAATTTTTGTTTTTACTAATTTTAATTTGCTTTTATTGGGTCGTACGAAGTATATTAGTGGTACTAGTCCTCCTATTGTTTGACTTATTCCTGTTGCAATTGCTGCTCCAAATATTCCTAGTTTGAATACATACATAAATAACCAATCTAATATCATATTTGATACTCCTGTGATTATTGAGATTACTAGTCCAAATGTTGGCTTTTCTGCGACTATTAAAAAACTTTGAAAACAGTTTTGTAGTACAAATGGTATTAGAAACATTATTAGTGCTGTTCCATATGTTATACATTCTTCTAGTATTAATCCTTCTGCTCCTAACATATTTGATATTGGTTTTACTATTGCTACTGCTATTATTGTTAATATTAATCCTACTATTATTAATATATATATTAACATTGAGAAGTATCTATTTGCTTTCTGTATGTCTCCTTCTCCTATTGTTTTTGATACTAATGCACTTCCTCCTGTTCCTATCATAAATCCTATTGTTCCAAATATCATTAGTGCTGGCATTATTAGATTTACTGCTGCAAAGCTGTCTGATCCTACAAAGTTTGATACAAATATCCCATCTACTACTCCATATATTGATGTGAATATCATCATAACTATTGTTGGTATTGTGAATTTTATTAGTTTTTTATATGTAAAGTGTTCTGATAATTCTATTTTCATTTATTTTCCTCCTATTTTTGCTGTTTAGTTTATATTTTTATTTGTTTTTTACTTCTATTTTTGCTATCATTCCTTTCCTTTTTTCTTTACATAAATAGGGATAAAAATGGACTCCATTATTTTTTAATAACCGAGCCCACTCGACATCTTCTCGACTTTATAATTAGGATTATAAGTCCTCCGATGATCTTTATATTTTTAATACTTTACTATATTTCTTTGCTTTTGTCAATACTTAATTAATTTACATGAGTACTATCTAATCTTCTTGCTTACTAATAAAATTTTCTTGTTATTGTCTTGTCTGATATTTTCCTTTATTTCATTGTCCAAATACACATACAATAATCTTCAAGTTCTTTTATATCATATTCTATATTTTCCTTAAATTCTTTTTCTAATAAATATGGTATTTGTCTTGGATAATAAATATATTATTTCCTTTCAAAACTGTACTTTATCAATTACATTAGATTTAAAAAATGTCCTACAACACCAATAATACTTCCTAAAACAATAGACATTATTGTCATTGCTAATGGACTTTTCTTATCTTCTTTAGCAACTAAAATAATAACTGGAATTGCCATAAGAATAGCAACAATTCCGCCTCTTAACCACCATAAATTGCCAAACCATTTGATTTCAAAGATAATGAAAGGAACTATTAGATAATATACAAATGCTGATATGCAAGAATATTTATCGACTTTCATTTTAATCATTGGTAATACATCTATTACTCCTGCAACTATTCCAATTAATAATGTTAATACGAAGTTCATTTATTACACCTCCTGTTTATATGTTTTATTACATGATTTGCTCTTCTTCTGATTCCGAAAGAAGAAAATCATCCTATATATTTCTTGTAGGTATTATAACATAAATCACAGATAGTTTTCAACATTATAGTTCGGTGTTACTTACTTAACATTTTTATTGCTTCGTCTTCATTTTCTATAAAAAATATATCTTTACCTTTATTGCTTTCATATATGAAATCTTTTAATGGTTTACTTGTATATTTTGAGTATTCTCCATATATAGCAAATTTAGTATGATAATTTATAAATTTTTGTAAAATTTCTCCAGCTAATCCTGTGCTTAATATAAAGAATTCTTCTACTACTGACTCTTTATTTAATGCTATTTTGTTGCAATTTGTTTCATATTTTATGGTCATAATAAAATCTAGTGCTGATTGAACATCCTTTATTATAATTTCATTACTTTTTACTATTACTATATCATTTATAATTTTTGTTTCCATTTGTATCACTCCTAAAATTTATAACTTAGAATAAAAAAACTGACTAAGTAAAAATATTCCATGTATCAATAATAATCTTTGTAATATCTTATTTCCATTATTTGTTATATTTACTATAAATGTTAAAAAAATAAAACAATTTTATACTCTTTTTCGTGTTAAAAAAATTCCAATTATTGAACCAATAAGGATAATCGGTGCTATCCTAATAAATACCCATTCAAATGAATGTAAAGCGACTCCTAAGACAGCCTTTTCAGGATTATTATAATCCAAACTTAGATAAGGACTATTTAATAAGATTAAAGATATCAAAATTATTATGATGATTACACATAATAAAATTAGTAGCCAGTTAACCGTTTTTCTTCTTGCATTCTTTCTTTGTGATATTTGCAAGTTTATTATCTCTAATTTCTCAGAAATTGCTTTTAAATCATCAACTTTAGACTCAGAAATGGTTTCTCCAAGTAAAGTACTTACAGGAGTTTCAAGTGCCTCTGATATAGAAATTAACATTTCAGAGTCAGGAACTGATAAGCCTTGTTCCCATTTAGATATTGTCTGTCTTACCACATTCAACTTGATACCAAGTTCTTCTTGCGAAAGTCCTTTTGATTTTCTGATTGTTTTAATGTTTTCTTTCAACATTTTTGATTCCCTCCTTTCATTCATTAAAACTATTGTATAGTGAAAAAGCTGTTGCTACAAGCAATGAATATTAACATTCAAAATTTATATTGATAAATTACTGCTGTGTATATTAACTAAAACACTACAAATACTATTTTTGTAGCATTATAAAATTATTAGTTATAATATTCCTCAATTTTTTAATAGTGCGATTAATTTCTTTATTAATTTGAATAAATCACATTTTATTTAATAATATGTGCTGTAATAATTGTATAACTATAAGAGTTAATAGTTATTATTATATTATCAATTTCACAATACCAATTCTTACCTTTCTTATAGATATTACAATTATTGTCTAAAATTTTATTTTCGCAATATTTTACTACATCATTTGTATCTAATTTAAGATTCTTTTTAATTCTATCAATACCCATTTTAGTAGTATGAAGTTTATATATATTTGTTAACAATACTTCTTTATTCATTTACAGTAATCCTCATTTTTTTATTAATCTCTTTTTTATAATCAATATTTGCTAATTTTGATTGTTTACACCAATTTAAGTGTGTCCCATTTTCCATATTTTCTTGTTTTCCTATTTGTTTTTAAAATCTAATTTCAATTATTAAATAATTATTTTCGTATTTAGCTTTTATTTTCCCCCCACTCAATTCTACTAATTGTTTTGCAATAGACAAACCTATTCCATTAGACTTTTGGGCGTTTTTTACTGTATAATATCTATCAAATATTTTTTCTAAGCTTGTTGTATTTAACAAATTAGTCTTATTTGAGAATTCTATCATTCCATTACTTTCCAATTTTATATTGAAATCATTTTCACTATATTTAATAGCATTCGATATAATATTTTCAAAGATTCTCTTTAGCATATTTTCATTTAGTAATCTAACGACTTTTTCTTCGCATATTTCTATTTTTGGAGTTACATTGCGTTCTTTAAATAGACTATAAAAACTAACAATTGAGTCCTCTAAAATATTATTAATACAAATATTTTTTCTTTCTACTTCATTATATATATCTATACCTTTTGAAAAATCAAATAATTGCTCTGTAAGTTCTGTTAAATCTTTAACTTTACTATCAATTATTTTTAGGTATTCTAATTGTTTGTTTTCTAATTTTTCTTTTTCTATTAAGTCAAGATAGCCTCTAATTGCTGTTAACGGTGTTCTCAAATCGTGAGAAATATTTGTAATGGAAGCTTTTAATTCTTGATTGCCTTGCTTATATTCAAGTTCTAATTTTCGTAAATTTTTTAAATTTTTGTTTAAACTTGTTGCTAATTTTTTTAAGTCTTTGTCATTTGAAGAAACTGTAATTAAGTTATTTGTATCTGATTTTAATATAATTGATAGTGATTTTTCAATTTGACTTATTTCATTTTTCATTACAATAATCTTAATACTTAAAAATATTGCAATAAATACTACTATCCAAAATAGCCAAAACCAGATACTCATAAATTTCACTTCCTTACTTTAATTCTTTTTTATTAAATATCATCAATCCTACACCAGTAAATATTACTACAATTCCTAAAGAATAAAGTGGTAATACTTTTAGATTTGGATCAGTTCTTCCTGCTATTTGAAACATTTGTCCTGATGGGTTAATATCAAGTAATGTCTGAAATACTTTCTTTTTTTGTTCACTTGGATATTTAGGATTAGGTATTTCCTCTATCTTTGTTTCTCCATTGATCATAGTTGCTTGTGTTATTGTCTTTGATGTATTCAATATTTTTATACAAGTTAAGGCAGTCATCATTAGTCCAAATGCTAACATAATACTTACTATGGCCGTAATTGTCTTATTTGAAATCATCATTGCTATAAATGTAAATATGCTAGAATATGCAATTATGTTTACAAATATAGACCCAATTAACATTAGTAATTTTGAATTAGCTATTGTTATTCCACCGAATAATGGTATTCCAATTATTACTACAATTACAACAAATAAAATATATGAATACAAACTTGTAATTGTTGTGATTATAAAATTAGACAAGTATATACTTATTCTTTTATGACCTATACTAATTTTATTTCTTATTGCACCATCAGAATATTCTACTCCCAAAAACAAACTTGTAAATATGGCAATAATAATTCCAATCATTGTAGCATAATTAAGCATAATTTGTTCTACTTCTATAACGCTTCCATATTTTTTCATATCACTATATTGTGTATAAATCATACATAAAGCAAGAACAATACTAAATATAGTTAATATGCAAAATAATTTACTTTTCCTTAATCTTGTAAAACCTGCATTTAATAACTTAATCATTTCTAGCACCTCCAATCAAATTCATATAGTAGTTTTCTAATGATTCTTCTTGTTCGTGAATCTCATCTGCTATTAAATTTTCTTTGGATAATTCTGCTATAAATTTTGATAAATTTATTTTTCCATAAACATTTATTGTCTTACTATCAACTATATCGTAAGAAATATGATTTATTTCAAAATATTTAACGAATTCCTTTTGATTACTTACTTTTAGTTCTATTTTGTGTTCCAATTTCTTCATAAGTTCTTTGCTACTTATTTCTTTTATAATAGAACCATTATCTAAAAATCCATAGTGCGTTGCTATTTTAGACAACTCGTCTAAATAATGACTAGATATTAAAATCGTAATTTTATTTTCTTTATTTAATTTTAGAATTAATTCTCTGATTTCAATAATTCCTTGTGGATCAAGTCCGATTGATTGGTTCGTCTAAAATCAAAAAATCTGGATTATTGGCTAAACTAATTGCAATTCCTAATCTTTGTTTCATACCTAAAGAAAAATTTTTTGCTTTTTTCTTTCCCGTATTATCTAATCCCACTAGTTTTAGTAATTCATCTATACCATCAAGACTTGGCATGCCTACTAATTTGAACTGCTCTATTAAATTGTCTTTTGCACTCATTTCTCCATAAATTGATGGTGTTTCAATGATTGCTCCCATTCTTTTTCTAGCACTTGCTATGTCTCTACTACTATGATTTGTTCCATAAATAGTGTAACTTCCATTTGTAGGCTCTTGTAACCCACAAATTATTCTAATAAGTGTTGTTTTACCTGCACCATTTTTTCCAATTAGTCCATATATACCACCATTCTCAATATGAATATTCAAATGGCTCAAGGCTTTAAAATCCTTATATCTTTTTTCAAGATTATTTGTTTCTAATATATATTCCATAATCTTTCTCCTTTCCAAATCAAGTATAAGATAAAAAGGTTAAGAAAATGGTTAAGAAAAAGTAAAGATTTCGTAAAGATTCTAATCACTCATTTTAAATCCTATTCCCCATACAGATTCAATATAATTTTCATCACTTACTTTTTTAATTTTTTTACGAATATTACTAATATGGACTTTTAAAGAACTTTCATCACAATCCTCTGTATCTGCACTTATTAAATCCAATAATTTATTTTTAGCCATAACTTGCGTTTTATTTAAAAATAATTGTTTTAAAATTGCATATTCTGTTTTAGTTAAATTTATTTTTTTACTATTCAAAAGTAAAGTATGCTTGTCATTTAATAGTTCTAAATTTTTGTATTTTAATGTTTTAGCAAAACTAGATTTATTATTTTGTCTTAATTGAACTTCTATTCTTGCTAATAATTCATTAGAATTAAATGGTTTTGTTATATAATCATTTGCACCAGACATCAAACAATTAACTTTATCTTCAGATGAAATCTTAGCACTTAATACAATAATTGGTGTGTTTTTAACTTTTTCGATTATTTCTTCTCCATTCATTGCAGGAAGCATTAAATCTAATAATATCAAGTCATATGTTTCTTTCTCCAACAATAATAAAGCTTCTGTTCCAGAATAAGCATTATAAGTGATATAATTCTGTTTTTTCAATAGTTCTTCTATTACATTATGAATGCTAACATCATCTTCTACAATTAGAATTTTAAACACACCTATACCTCCTTTACAAAATATTTGTATTTATAAATTATATCAAAAAGCTTTTTTAAAGTATAGAAAATAATACAATCCTATTCT
>JAAWHY010000032.1 GCA_022795675.1 Clostridia bacterium | reverse complement strand
CATATATGATGCAAGAGATATAGAAATATTTAGAGACTCTGCTAGATTATCTTGAGTCAGTCCTTTTTCTAATCTTGCCTTCTTTAAACGTTCGCCAATGAGATTATAATCAACAGCCATAATAACGCCCCCATTCTAGCAAAAAAATTGCTCCCAAATTAGAAAATATAAAAAAAATTTTCTACAAATAAATATAACATGTTAAAAAAACACTTAAAAGAAACGAATAAGTTAATATTTACGAAAGACCCTTAGTATTATTCCAAAAACTTTGTATAATATTACAGAAATGTTAAATTTTTATTACAATTTAGTAAATCCTATTGACTTATATTTGAAAATAAATAAAATATATATAGGATATTGATTTCCGTGAAAAAGGAGAAAGCTTTGAGAATTATAAGTGGAAAAGCTAGAGGAACAAAATTAAATACTCTAGATGGAATAGAAACAAGACCAACTTTAGATAGAGTAAAGGAATCATTATTTAATATATTACAGAATAGAATTTATGCTTCAAAAATATTAGATTTGTTTGCTGGTAGTGGTGCAATTGGATTAGAATTACTCAGTAGAGGAGCAAAAGAAGCAATATTATGTGATAATTCATATAAAGCAGTTCAAATTATAAAAGAAAATGTTATAAAGACTCATTTTGAAGATAAAACTAAAATTATTAACAATGATTATAAAAATACTTTGGACATGTTAAAAAATGAAAAATTTGATATAATATTCTTAGACCCACCATATGAATCTCAATTTGATATTCAAGCTATAAAAATAATAATAGATAATGATATGTTGTCAAAGGAAGGTATAATAATTCTAGAAACAGATAATGAAAAAGAAAAAAAAGAAATGTTAGATAAATTAGACATAAATGTATATGATTTAAGAAGTTATGGTAGAGTTAGTTTATTTTTCTTAAATCGAAAGGAGAAATAATAAATGGAAATTTTTACATTATTAGAGGCTTTAGAAGAATTAATGGATGAAAGCAAATCTATTCCACTTACAAATAAGGTATTAGTTAACAAAGAAGAAGTGTTAGAATTGATTAAAGAGATTAGATTAAAGCTACCAGAAGAATTAAAACAAGCAAAATGGGTTAAAGAAGAAAGAACTAGAATATTAGTAGAAGCACAAAAAGAAGCAGAAGGAGTAGTTAAAGAAGCAGAAAACAGAATAATTGCTATGGTAGACGAAAATGAGATAACAAGAAAAGCATATGAACAAAAAAATGAAATAATTCAAACAGCAAACGAAATGGCAAGAGAAATTTCAAATGGAACAAAAGAGCATGCAGATGCAATCCTAGAAAAAATAGAAACTGTATTGCTAGATACACTAAAGACAATTCAAAATAATAGAAGAGAACTAAAATAAACTTGAATTGTAATAGGGGCAGGGGAGAACCCCTGCCCATTATTCATTAAGAAGGAGAATGTAATATGGCAAAGAAAGGTAGAAAAAGAAAGACAACTACTACAAAAAAGGCAACAGCAAAAAGGAGCAGTAGCAGTAAAAAAAGAAAGATAGATAGAAATCTTCAATTTTTTATGATAACAATAGTAAGTATATTACTTGCAATATTAATTTATGTAAAATCAGGTTATATAGGAAAAAATCTAAGTCCAATGCTTGGTGGATTAATGGGAATAATAAAATACATAGTACCAATAGGAACATTTATTATTGGAGTGACAATATTAAAAGAAGATAAAGATTATTTAAAAGCTAAATTAATTCAATATGCTGTCGTAATAATGTGTATATGTTCAATAATGACAATAATACAAATTAGTAGTCAAGAATTAAATATAAATGATGATTTGTCAGATATAATTGACTTAGCTTATAGTCAAGGTGCTCAAAACAAAGGAGGAGGAATTTTAGGAGTATTAGTTTCTTATCCTTTAATAAAATTATTTGGGATGTTGGGTGCTACCACAATTTCTATAGGTATGACATTGATATTAATAATATTTACATTTGGAATTAAACCAGCAGAATTAATTGATATAATTATTAATGCATTAAAAGGAAAAGAAGATGAGGAAGAAGACGAAGAAGAAATAGAAGAGATAATTGATGAAGAGCAAATACAAAGACAGAAGTTAAAACTAAAAGAAGAAAAAAATAATAAAAATAAGAAAAAAGCAGTAAACCAAGTAAGTAGAGAAATCGCTGCAATTCAAGCTGAAATAAATGACATAGAAGGACAAATGACAATAAACAATTTAGAGGAAGAAGAACCAAAAGAAAAATATAATATATCATTACCATTTATGGGTAAAACCAAAAAACAGAATAATCCAGATGTAATAGAAGCAGATTTATTTAAAGATAAACAAGAACAAAAGCTAAATAATCCAGATATGATAGATGAAAATCTATTTACAGAAGCACAAGAAGAAAAAGAGGAAAAAACAAAACAAGTATTACAATTAGAACATACTCAAGTAGTAGAAGATCAGAACTATGAAACTCCACCTATTGCAATACTTGAACCAGGAGAACCAAAACAGTTAAAAGGAGGGAAAAGAGCAATTACAGATAATGCAACAAAACTGCAAAAAACCCTATTTAGTTTTGGTGTATCAGCCAAAGTAGAAAATGTTGCAGTTGGACCTGCTATTACAAGATATGAATTAAAACCAGCAGAAGGAGTAAGAGTAAATAAAATTGCAAACTTAGCAGATGATATTGCACTAAATCTTGCTGCACCAAGTATAAGAATAGAAGCTCCAATACCAGGAAAACAAGCAGTAGGAATAGAAATACCAAACACAGAAACAGAAGTAGTACACTTAAGAGATGTAATAGATTCACAAGAATTTGTTGCATCAAACTCTAAAGTATCAGTTGGATTAGGAAAAGATGTAAGTGGGCAAAGAATTATTGCCGACATAGCAAAAATGCCACATTTATTAGTAGCAGGTAGTACAGGTTCAGGAAAAAGTGTATGTGTAAACACTTTAATAACGAGTATAATATATAAAGCAAAACCAAGTGAAGTAAAACTGGTAATGGTAGACCCAAAGATAGTCGAACTCTCAGTATATAATGGAATACCACATTTATTAATACCAGTTGTTACAGACCCAAGAAAAGCAGCAGGAGCATTAGCTTGGGCAGTTCAAGAAATGGAAGACAGATATGCTAAATTTGCATCAAAAGGTGTTAGAGATTTAAAAGGATATAATCAAGCTCTAATTAATGAGGCAGGAAATGAAGAAGATGTTGTAGGAAAACTACCATTAATAGTAATAATCATTGATGAGTTAGCAGACTTAATGATGGTTGCTGCTAAAGATGTAGAAGATGCAATATGTAGGTTAGCACAGAAAGCAAGAGCAGCAGGAATGCATTTAGTAATTGCTACACAAAGACCATCGGTAGATGTTATTACAGGATTAATTAAAGCAAATGTACCATCAAGAATTGCATTTGCAGTTTCTTCCCAAATAGACTCTAGAACAATATTAGATATGGCAGGAGCAGAAAAACTTTTAGGGAAAGGAGACATGTTATTTTATCCTACTGGTGTACCAAAGCCAGTAAGAGTTCAAGGTGCATATGTATCAGACAAAGAAGTTGAAAAGATAGTAAGCTTCTTAAAAAAAGATGGAGAAGCTACATATAATGAAGAAATAATGGAAAAAATAGAAAATGCAAATACATCAGACAAAGAAAAAGCAATGTTGGAAACAGAAGAATGTGATGACACAGATCCATTCTTAAACGAAGCAATAGAAGTAGTTATAGACATGGGGCAAGCATCAGCCTCAGCCATACAAAGAAAATTCAAAGTAGGCTATGCTAGGGCAGGAAGAATCATAGACCAAATGGAAGAAAGAGGAATCATATCAGGCTATCAAGGAAGTAAACCAAGAGAAGTATTAATGACAAGAGAAAGATGGGAAGAACTAAAAATGGCTCCAGAACAAACCAATAACGATGAAGAATAGAGCAAAGCGTGAGAAATTTTGGCGATGCATGGAAAATTTGCAAAGCAAATTTTACTGCATCCCCAAAATTTCACTCGCTAATTGGTAAGCAAGGAAAATATGAAATAATTTGCGAAGCAAATTATTAGATGAAATTTTCCATGCATCGCCAAAATTTCACTCGCTAATTGGTAAGCAAGGAAAATATGAAATAATTTGCGAAGCAAATTATTAGATGAAATTTTCCATGCATCGCCAAATTTCACTCGCTAATTGATAAAGCAAGGAAAATAAAAATATGAAATAATTTGCGAAGCAAATTATTAGATGAAAAAATTGGAGATTTTTTCAGATAAGAAGGAGATGAAAACAATGGCTAAAAAAGATTTATTTCATAAATTATCATATACAGAGCAATTAGAAGAAATTTTAGAAAAAAAGCCTTTTTCAGCAGACTGTAAAAATCTCCTTTTAAGTATGCTATATAAAATAGATACATCATACAATGATTATGAAACAGTTAAAAGAATGGTAGATCCTAAAAAGCAGGTAATAGAAGATATATTAAATATTATAAAAGATTGCGAAGACATAAAACTTGTAAGTTCAGCTAAAATGGAGCAATTCAAGAAAAAAAATATAAAATTTAAAATTGACCAACAAAAGAAGAAAATTGAAACAGAGCAAAATGAAAATGCTATGTTAAATGCTATATACAGTTTACCTGTCGAAAAAAAAGTATATTTAGATGAAGATCATTCAGCAATAAGAAATTCGCTACCTTTTATATTACAAAAAGGTAGAAGTATAAATAGAGCAGAAATAATAAGAGACTTTGATGCTTGGTCATGGAACACTACTTTTAGTGAAATTTCAAGTATTGAATGCAATTTAATTTATCAAAATTTGCAGATGTTATTGGGAAAAGAATTTTTAGAAGATTGGATGAAATTAGAAAATAATAAGAATTCTTTAGAAATGTTAAATTACAAATTAAATGAAATGTTAGAAAGAAAAGAGGCTGAAGAATTATTATATTTAATCTTCAAATTATCTATTATAATATGTTCAGAAAATGATGCAAAAGAAAATAAAAGATTAAAAGAAGAATTTAGCTGGAATACTAAAGAACTAAAAAGACTAAATGATACAGTAAAATTAGTAAAAGAAAGTTCAAATATAAAAGCAAAAGCTATACAACAAATAGAAAAAATTGATAAGACTTTAAATGATAAAAAGTTATTTGAAAAAGAGTTAAAAAGAATTAACGCAAAGGAGACAGAATTTAGAATTTTAACACCAGATGATTTAGAAAATAGACTAAATAGACAAAGAAGAAAACTGGAAAATCAAATAAAAGAAGCAAATAATATGTTATATGTAAAACAATATATGGCTATAAAGTCAAAAATAATACAAGAGAATAATTTACTAAAAGCTATAGAAGAAACAGATAAGAAGGAAGAATACATTTTAAAAGTACAAAAATATTTTATCAAGGGAATAACATCAAAAATTCTTTTAGAGGAAAACAGAAAGCAAATAATTGATTTAATGTATATTCTAAGGTATTATGAATTTTTACCATATTTTAATGAAATATATATAAGAGATATAGAAGAATTAAAGGGTGCAATAAATAATACAGAGGATGTACTTATAGATAAATTAATGGAATTAAAAATAGTAAACAGAATTTCTAATAATAAAGAACTTGATAAAGAAATAATAAAGAAAATATTTAGTATAAGAATGGTAAATCTAGAAAATATAAATATTGAATTTGTAGATGATAATGAAGTGATTTTTTATGATGTAGAAACAATAGAAAAAAAATTTATAATAGAGAATGAAGGAAATAAATTAAAATATAATAAAAAAATAAAGTTATTTGCCTAACAAGAAAAACACTAAATATATTCTAAGAAAGTTATATTTTGGGTGTAGGGGCGGACGAAATGAGAGAAAATATAAAAATAAGAAAATCTATTTTATTATTTTTATACTTTCGCGAATGAGTCATGGAAAATTTGCGGAGCAAATTTTACTGAGTGTGCGTCCGCATGGCAAAGTCCACTTTTGTTCCAAAATTTGTACATTAGAAAGGAATGATATAAAAAATGAAAATAAGTTTTTTAGGAGCGACTACAGGAGTAACAGGTTCTAATTTTTTAGTAGAAGGGGCAGGAAAAAAATTTTTAGTAGACTGTGGAATGTATCAAGGTCAAGCAAAAGAAGAAGAAAAAAACTTTGATATATTTGCATTTAAACCAGAAGAAATAGATTTTATGCTTTTAACACATGCACACATAGACCATTCTGGAAGGATACCTAAATTGTATAATGATGGTTTTAGAAACTCTGTATATGCAACTAAAGCAACCTGTGATTTATGTAGAATAATGCTACCAGACAGTGGACATATTCAAGACATGGAAACAGAATGGAAAAATAGAAAAAGAATTAGACAAGGAAAATCATTATTAAAACCTTTATATACTGCAGAAGATGCACAAAAATCATTAGAGATATTTAAACCTGTAAAATATAACGAAATAATTGACATAGATGAGAACATAAAAATAAGATTCAACGATGCTGGTCATATGTTAGGCTCAAGTATAATAGAGGTATGGATAACAGAAAATGAAAAAACAGAAAAAGCTGTATTTTCAGGAGATATAGGAAATAATGATATACCACTTTTATCATCTCCAACAATGATAGAAAATGCTGACTATTTAGTTATGGAATCTACATATGGTAATAGATTGCATATTAAAAACGAAAGTAAAGCAGAAGATTTCTTAAATATAGCTTCAAGTACACTTTTGCAAGGTGGAAACGTTGTTATTCCATCATTTGCAGTGGGAAGAACTCAAGAAATTTTATATGAATTAAACAAAATAAAAGATGGTACAAATGATGCTGAATTTATAAATAAATATAATATTTTAATGAATACACCAGTATATGTAGATAGTCCCCTTGCGATATCTGCAACAGAGATTTTCAAGCAAAATGAAGATTTATTTGATGATGATGTAAAAGAAGAAATACAAAGAGGAGATAATCCACTTGAATTTGATGGTTTAAAATTTACAAAAACAGCAGAAGAATCAAAAGCACTAAATGAAAGTACAGAACCATGTATAATAATTTCTGCAAGTGGAATGTGTGATGTTGGAAGAATAAAACATCATTTAAAACATAATTTATGGAATCCTAAATCAACTATATTATTTGTAGGGTATCAAGCACAAGGTACTTTAGGTAGAGCAATAGTAAATGGAGCGAAGAAAGTTAAAATATTTGGAGAAGAAATAGCTGTTAATGCGAAAATAGAATATATAGAAGGATACTCAGGTCATGCTGACCAAGAATGGTTATTAAATTTCATATACTCATTTCTAACAAAACCAAAGCAAATAATTTTAGTACATGGAGAAGAAGAAGCAAAAAATGTATTAAAACAAAAAATAGAAGAAACAACTGATATACCAGTAACTATACCTAAGCTAGGAGAGAAATATGAACTTAAAAACAATGAAATAAGCTTATTAGAAACAGTCAAGTTACCAGAAAGATTAGATTCTTCAAGTGATGATATATTAGCAAAAGTAAAAACTATTAAAAATGAGCTAGAAGATATGGAGACAATATTAAAAGAGGATATATTAAAACAAGATGCTATTGGTAATAAAGAAAAAGAAATAAAATTACGTTTACGTGAAATTGAGCGTTTAATTGTAGAGATTATCCAATAGAAGTGGGACGTGAGAAATGAGATGTGTAGGGGCACCGTTTGAGGGAATACCTACGATAAATTTGGCAAAGCGTGAAAAATTTGCATAGCAAATTTTACTCGTTTTACAAATTTAACTGGGCTCGAAGAGAGCAATGACACCACTGTGCCCATAAAATAATAATGAAAATTACATAAGAGAAAGGAACGTAAAAATGAACAAATATTTTAATGATGCAATTATAGGAAATAATAAAATTAGAGCAGGGTTAACAAAAAAAGGAGAACTGATAAGGTTATTTTATCCCAACGTAGATTTTAAACAATTTATAAAAGAGTTCATAGTAGGAGTAAAAGTAAATGATTCAGGCCTAATTCATTTAGAAAATGATATAAACAATGTGTATGATCAATATTATTCAGAAGGCACAAATGTATTAAATACGGAAATTGAAAATACATATTTCAAATTAGGGATAATTCAAACAGATTGTGCTCCAATAGGAGAAGATAATTTACTAATAAGAAAATATAAATTAATAAATCAGAACACAATTCCATTAGAAGTTAAACTAATAGTAAAATCTAAACTATTAACAAATGAAAATAATGATGTTGCATCAAGAGTAATAGATAATGGATTAATACAATACACTCATGATTATAATTTTGCTGTATTTTCTAATAAACATATAATTTCACACAAATTACATGGAGTAGATGATGTTATAGAAAGCGGAATATTAGGAGATAAAGACTATATTGGAATGACGAATAATTCAGGAATTATATATGATATACAAGTAATTGAACCAAATGGAGAAATTGAGATACCATTATACATATACATAAATGATAATAAAGATAAATATAGATTAACAGATATAGAAAAAGAAATAGATAATATAGTAAAAAAAGACTATAAAGATGAAATCTATAAAACAAAAAAATACTGGAGAAGATATTTAAAAAGTCATTCTAATATTGAATTTGAGAATAATGATTATGAGCAAATGGTAAAAAACATTTATGATAGAACAATATTATTATATCCATTACTAGGAAATTCTGAGACAGGAGGCATAGCAGCGGCAATGGAGGTAGACGAAGGGAAAACAGCTTGTGGCAGATATGCATATTCATGGCCAAGAGATGCAGTATTTATAACAAATGTCTTAGACTTATTAAATATGGCAAAAGAAACAGAAAAGTTTTATAAAAATTTCTGTAAAAATACACAAAGTAAAAATGGTATGTGGGAACAAAGATTTTATACAGATGGAAGATTAGCACCAGCATGGGGATATCAAATAGATGAAACCTCTAGTGTAGTATTTGGAGTATATAGTCATTATTTAAACACAAAAGATTTTAAATTTTTAAAAGATAATTTTAAAATGTTAGAAAAGGCTACAAAATATTTAGAAAAATATGTTGATAAGATTTTAAAAGGTGAAAGACCTGAAAAAATAAGTTATGATTTATGGGAAATGCATGAGGGAGTAAGTATATATTCACTATCAAGTATTTTTGCAAGTTTTGAAGCAATGATAAAAATAAATGAATTGGTATTACCAGAATTTGTAAACAACAGGTTAAAGCAAAATGAAATAAAAAATCAAATTCAAACATTACAAGATAAATTAAGAAAAATAAAAGAATTTATAGTAAACAATTTTTATGATGAACAAAATAATTATTATAGAAGAAACATAGAAGATGCAAAAATAGATATAAGTGTATTAGGAGCAATTATACCATTTAATGTATTTTCTCCAAAAGAAAAAAAGGTACAAAATACAGTAGAGAGAATAAATATGACATTAAGAACATATACAGGAGGATATTTAAGATTTGAAGATGACCATTATACAGGAGATAGACCATGGGTAATAGCAACACTATGGATGGCATTATACTACATAGAAATAGGTAAAACAAAAGAAGCAAGAGAATGTTTTGATTTTGTAGTAAAAACACAAAATCCTCATGGTTTCTTAGCAGAACAAGTAGATAATGAAAAAATGGAACCAGCATGGGTAATAGGCTTGGGTTGGTCTCATGCGATGTTTATACTAGTATTAAATAAATTGAAGGAACTAGAAAAATAATATTATTCACTATTCATTATCCATTATACTGTTATGGTACATTGTTCGTCCCAAAGAATTATATTTGCAAAATTTACAACAGTTTCTAAAGGTTATTGCAAGCATTATGGGCATTGGAAGCTTTTTATTTCTGATTATCGTTGGAACATCTATAACAGATGGACGCATAATCATTGACCTTGAGGCAGGAATAGGAATTGCCATATATCCTGCTGTGATAAGTTTGGCTTTAATTGTCTTGATGGGAATAATGGACTAATAGACTTATTAAAAAATTAACTAACTGTTTCAAGTACAGAGCACAGAGATTTTAAAGTCTCTGTGTTTTGTGCAATTTTATCTGATGATTCATAATAGAAACAAATGTTTGACAAAAAATCTCGAATATGATATAATGACAAAAATAAATAAGGAAGTGATATTATGAAAGAAAACAAATTGGCACTATTTGAGGAAAAAGAAATTAGAAGAGAATGGTATAATGAAGATTGGTATTTTTCTATAATAGATGTTGTAGAGATTTTAGCAGAGACTGATAGACCTAGAAAATATTGGAGCGATTTAAAGCAAAAGCTTATTACAGAAGGATGTATAGAAGTGTCCGAAAAAATCGGACAGTTGAAATTGTCATCCAAAGATGGAAAAAAGAGATTAACAGATGTTGCAAATACAAAAGGAATATTAAGAATCATACAATCAATTCCATCACCTAAAGCAGAACCTTTTAAATTGTGGTTGGCTCAAGTTGGAAATGAGAGATTAGAGGAGATTGTAAATCCAGAATTAGCAATTAATAGAGCAAAAGAGACATATGTAAGAAAAGGATATGAAGACACTTGGATTGTGCAAAGGCTAAAATCAATAGATAGTAGAAAAGAATTAACAGATACATGGAAAGTAAGAGGGGCGAAAAATAAAGATTATGCAATATTAACTGATGAAATATATAAAAGTACATTTAATATGAGTACAGCACAATATAAAAAACTAAAAGGAATAAATAAAACAAAAAGAAATTTAAGAGATAGTATGGGGAAATTAGAACTTGCTATAACTAATTTAGCAGAAGTAACTGCAAATGAAATACACAATACTAATGATAGTTTTGGGTTAGAAAATCTGAAAGATGATGTACAAGAGGCAGGAAAAATAACTGGAAAAGCAAGAAAAGACATTGAACAAAAAATAGGAAAGAATGTTGTGGAAGGAGTAAATTACAAAAATTTAACTACTAATAAATTAAAGAAAATAAAAAATAAAGAAAAATTATAATAATATATAATGGAACCAGCATGGGTAATAGGCTTGGGTTGGTCACATGCGATGTTTATACTAGTATTAAACAAATTAAAAGAACTAGAAAAATAATATTATTCACTATTCATTATTCATCATTCACTATATTGTGTATGGGCGACCAATGGTCGTCCGCATGGCGAATCCACTTTTGTTCTAGGATAAATTTTGGCAAAAATTGATATACAATAATTGGAAAAAATATTTACAAAACCACAAAAATGTGATAAAAGTATATATGTAATGCTGAGATATAAAAAAGGAGTGGTAAAGATGGAGTATCTAGAGAAGTATAAACAATGGTTAAATAATGAAATGTTTGACGAACAAACGAAAAGAGAATTAGCTAATATAAAAGATAGTGATGAAGAAATAAAAGACAGATTTTATAAAGACTTAGAATTTGGAACCGCTGGACTTAGAGGAATAATTGGTGCAGGAACAAATAGAATGAACTATTATACTGTAGGAAAAGCAACTCAAGGACTAGCTAATTTTATAATAAAAGAAAAAGGTGAAAAACAAGGAGTAGCCATTGCATACGATTCAAGAAGGATGTCTCCAGAATTTAGTAAACGTGCAGCATTAATATTAAATGCTAATGGAATAAAAACATATTTATTTGACTCATTAAGACCAACTCCAGAATTATCATTTGCAGTAAGAGAATTAGGTTGTATTGCGGGAATCGTAATAACAGCAAGTCATAATCCACCAGAATATAATGGGTATAAAGTTTATTGGTCTGATGGTGCACAAATAATAGCACCACAAGATAAACAAATAATTACAGAAGTAAATAATATTGAAGATTATTCAGAAATAAAATTAATATCTGAAGAGGAAGCAAAGAGTAAAGGATTATTTAATATAATTGGTAAAGAAATTGATGATAAATATATGGAGGAATTACATAAACTTGTATTAAATTCAGAAGCCATAAAAGAAATGGCAAAAGATATTAAAATTGTATATACACCCTTCAATGGTACAGGAAATTTACCAGCTAGAAGAATATTGGATGAATTAGGTTTTGAAAATGTATATGTAGTTCCAGAGCAAGAAATGCCAGATGGAGAATTTACAACTTTAGCTTATCCAAACCCAGAAGATCCAAAAGCATTTGAATTAGCTTTAAAGTTAGCAAAAGAGATAGATGCAGATATAGTTTTAGCAACAGATCCAGATGCAGACAGGCTAGGAGTATATGCAAAAGATGTAAAAACAGGAGAATATAAAGAATTTACAGGAAATATGTCAGGACTTTTAATTGCTGAATATGAATTAAGTCAGAAAAAAGAAAAAGGATTACTTCCACAAAACGGTGCACTTATAAAAACTATTGTTTCTTCTAATATGGCAGATCAAATAGTTAAAGAATATAATATTAAATTAATAGAAGTATTAACAGGATTTAAATATATTGGAGAACAAATAAAACTATTTGAGCAAAACCATCTATTTGAATATATATTTGGATATGAAGAAAGCTATGGTTGCTTAATTGGAACACATTCAAGAGATAAGGATGCGATTGTGGCAGTAATGGCTCTTTGTGAAGCAGCAGCATATTATAAAAAGCAGGGATTAACTCTATGGGATCAAATGATAAATATATATGAAAAATATGGATATTATAGAGAAGAATTAACAAGTATTACATTAAAAGGTGCAGATGGAGCAGCAAAGATACAAAATATAATGTCAAAAATGAGAAACAATTCACCTGTAAGAATTGGTAATTGGGATGTAATAGCAGTAAGAGATTATAGAGTTCAAGTAAGAAAAGAGATGATGACAGGAAGAATTTCAAGAATTGATTTGCCAACATCAAATGTATTATATTATGAACTATCAAATGATGCATGGTGTTGTGCAAGACCATCAGGAACAGAACCAAAAATAAAATTTTATATTGGTGTAAAAGGAAATAGTATAGAAGATGCAAAACAACAAGCAGAAAATCTAAAAGCAGAGGTATTGAAATTAACACAATAATGTAAATATATAATGTAGGGGCACCGTTTGAGGGAATACCCATGAGACATGACACCACTGTGCCCTTTTGCAATTAACATAAAATTAAAAAATATTAAAAGGAAGCGATCATATGCTAGAACCAATATTTTTTAATCCAATCTATAAACAAGTAGTTTGGGGAGGAAACAATATAAAAAAATTTCTTAATAGAAATATAGAAGAAGAAAATATAGGAGA
>JAAWHY010000031.1 GCA_022795675.1 Clostridia bacterium | reverse complement strand
TAATAAAGAAAAAATAGTTTTTAAATTAACCAATAAAAAACCAGATTTTAAATTTAAAATAGAGAAAATAGCAGAAGATGAATATAAGTTATCTGCTAATTTTACAAAACTATTAATAGTAAAAGGTATAAAATATGTTTATATATTAAAAGACAATTCAATATATAAATTAGATAGATATAAAAATTCTAATCTAATTAAAATAATAGAATTATATAATAAATCAGATGTAGAAGAATATAAATTTGACAAAACATATCTATTACAATTTATTAACAAAGTATTGCCAAAAGTAAAAGACATAGTAGATGTAGACAACATGCCTAAAGATGAGGTAGAACTATACATTCCTAAAAAATTAGGAGTAAAAATATTATTAGACATAGACTCTGGAGATAATGTAGTACTAAGTCCAAAATTTTGCTATGGAACCACGGAATTTAATCCATTAGATAATAAAAATATTCCAAACATACCTAGAGACTATTATAAAGAAGATGAGATATTAAAAAGAATAAGGCAAGATGGATTTTACGAATTCAAAGAAGACAAAGCATTTATAATGCATGAAGATGATAGAATATATAATTTCTTAATGGGTTCATTAAATGAATATATGGAGGAATTTGAAGTACTTGTTACAGAAGCATTTAAGAAAAATGAAATAAGACAACCTAAAATAATTTCAATAGGAGTTAGAATACAGAATGACTTATTAAACATAGACTTATCAAGTATGGACTTTGATAAACAAGAACTTAAAGAGATTTTAAATAAATACAAAATGAAGAAAAAATATTATAGATTAAAAAACGGAAATTTCTTAAGTTTAGAACATAATGAAGATATAGAATTTTTAAATAACTTAACAGAGGTAATAGATATAGATGTGAAATCTATCACTAATGGTAATATAAAACTTCCAGTAAATAGAAGTCTATACTTAAACAAACTATTAGATAAACTTCCAAATGTGCAAATATCAGGAAACGAGACTTTTGAAAAACTTGTAAAAGAAAATGTAAAACCAGAAAATATTGAAATACCAGAAGAACAGAAAAAAGTATTAAGAGCATATCAAGAAACAGGTTATAGATGGCTAAAGGTATTAGACAAATACAAATTTGGTGGAATTTTAGCAGACGATATGGGACTAGGAAAAACTCTACAAATAATAACTATATTACAAGAAGAAAAAAACAAATCAACAGTACACAAGCCTTCACTAGTAGTATGTCCGAGTTCTTTAAGTTTAAATTGGAGAAATGAAGTTGAAAAATTTGGAGAGGGTATAAAAACCCTAGTTATAAATGGAAATGCAGAAGAAAGAAAAAATAAAATTAAAACATGTAAGGATTATGATTTAGTAGTAACCTCATATGATTTATTAAAAAGAGATTTAGATATATACCTAGAAAACAATATCAAATTCAGGTATCAGATAGCAGATGAAGCACAATATATAAAAAATAGCAATACTCAAAATGCAAGAAGTTTAAAAGAAATATCAGCAGAAACAAAATTTGCATTAACAGGAACACCAATTGAAAATTCACTAGCAGAACTTTGGTCAATATTTGATTATATAATGCCAGGATATTTATTCAGCTATAATAAATTTAAAAGGGATTATGAAACAAAGATAGTAAAAGACCATGAAGAAAAGCAATTAGAAAGATTAAAAACAATGATAGAACCATTCATATTAAGGAGAACAAAAAAACAAGTATTAACAGAACTTCCAGAAAAAACAATAACTGTAATAAAAAATGAAATGAGTGAAGAACAACAAAAGGTATATTTAACACATTTAGCACAAACTAAAAAAGAAGTTGCAAAAGTAGTAGGATTAAATGGAATAAAGAAATCGCAGATACAAATTTTAGCACTACTTACAAGATTAAGACAAATTTGCTGTCATCCAAGTCTATTTTTAGAAAACTATGAAGGTGAAAGTAGTAAACTAAATCAATGTATAGAATTAATAAAAGAGGCAATTTCAGGTGGGCATAAAATCTTATTATTTTCTACCTATACTGAAATGTTCAAAATAATAGAGAGAGAATTAGAAAAGGAAGGTATTAACTATTTCAAATTAACAGGTCAAACAAAAACAGATCAAAGAGTTGATATGGTAGATGAATTCAATAAAAACAATGATATAAAAGTATTCTTAATATCTTTAAAAGCAGGAGGAACAGGACTTAATTTAACAGGAGCAGATATAGTAATTCATTATGATCCATGGTGGAACTTATCAGCAGAAAATCAGGCAACAGATAGAGCATATAGGATAGGGCAAAAGAACAATGTACAAGTCTATAAATTAATAACCAAAAACTCAATAGAAGAAAAGATAGATAATTTACAACAAAAAAAAGCAGCCTTAATTGATGATGTATTAGACACTCAGGCAACCTTTATTAGCAAACTAACAGAGGAAGAGATAATGGATTTATTTAAATAGAAATTAAGTATAAAATACCAACCAAAAACATAAGAAAAATCGTCTAAAGAATAGAAAGGATAAAAGGTGATATAAGTGAACAGAAAAACAAAAATAATTATTTTGCTAATTGTAATAATATTAGTTTGTATTATGTGTTTTATATTAATTTCTAATAATAAAAAAGAAATAAGGACAATAAAATCTGACAAACAATTATCAAGAATATTCAATGGTGATATAAAAACTGCAAAAAACACTTTTATAAATATTGCTACTATGCCATTTAGTTTTTTTACAAATAATTTCTTTAGTTACAAAGTTATTGATGAGAGTACATTAGATATTTCAGGTGAATCATCAACTAATAATGGAATTATTAGTTCTATTGAAAATGCTACATCTTCAACAAATGGATCCTCGTTATCAAAAGATTATTCAACTACAAATATTCAAGTAGAAAATGTAGATGAGGCAGATATTACTAAAACAGATGGAGATTATATATATTCAATCTCTGATAGTAATGTAATAATAACAGACGTAATGAATCCACAAGAAATTAAAATTGCAAATATAATTAAATTAAGTGATGGTAGCATTCCAGAAGATTTAATTCTTTATAAAAATGAACTAGTAGTTATATCTACAAACAGTAATAGTATTTCAAATTCATATTATACATACAATTATAAAAATAATACTATTGTAAGAATATATGATATAACCACAAAAACAAATCCCAAATTAATAAAAAGCTATGAATTATATGAGCCTTATTATACATCAAGATGTATAAATAATGTATTATATGTTATTTCTTCTGGGAATCTAAGACAAGAAGATAATATGGTTATAAGGAACTATAAAGAAGATAATAGTGAAAAACAAATTGCACTTGACAATATAAAATATTTGAAAGATATAAAAACAAAAAAGCAAACTCTTATATCAGTAGTTGATTTGGATAATGCAAGAGAAGACATAAATGTAAGTTCATATCTAATTGATATTTCAAATGCCTATGTATCAGAAAATAGTATTTATTTATTAAATCAGAAATATAATTATAATTCAGATACACCACCTATAAGTAAATTATTTGGATTAAAGGGTGCTATAGGTGTATTTACATATAATAATAATAAAAACTCAAGATCATATAATACAGAAATATATAAATTTGACATTACACAAGAAGGTAAAGTAATATATGATACAAGAAATAAAATAAAAGGAAAAACCATAAATCAATATTCATTAGATGAAAACAATGGACATTTAAGAATTGCTTTATATGATAATGATGGAGCTAGAGTTGCTATATTTGATGAAAATTTGGAACAAATAGGAATATCTGAATATGTTGCTAAAGGTGAAATAATGTATTCTTCAAGGTTTATGAATGATAAAGTGTATTTAGTAACATATAAAACTACAGATCCTTTATTTGTTATAGATTTGAGTGATGAAACATCTCCAAAAGTATTAGGAGAATTACATATTCCAGGATATAGTACATATTTACATCCATACGATGAAAACCATTTAATTGGTATAGGAATGCAAACTGAGGAAATTATTAATAAAAATTCCAGTGGAAAAGTAATATCAACTACTTCTAAAATTATAGGTATGAAAATGGCATTATTCGATGTAACAGATGTAAGAAATCCTGTTCAAATTTCAGAAACAATAATAGGAGATAGAAGAACAACCTCAGCTATCTTAACTAATCCTAAGGCTTTATTATTTTCTAAAGAAAAACAAATAATAGCAATTCCAGTTAACAATTATAGTGAAGATTTTGAAATAGCTTCCTCAAGTGATTCTTACTCATCAACAGTTAATTCATATATGAATTATAATAAATCATATATTGCAGAGGGGTATTTTGTATATAATATAAATATTGAAAATGGATTTAATTTAAAAGGAATTATAAATCATCAAACTACAACAAATAGTAATTCAATGTATAGATATTATAATAATTCTAAATTATTAAGAGGATTATATATAGAAGAAAACTTATATACTGTATCTGAGACGGCTGTGAAAGTAAATAATTTGAATACCTTAGAGTTAATTAGTGAATTAAAAATAAAATAATTATAGAAGGAGAATTTAATTATGGAAGAAAATTATAAAAATAAATCTGTTATGAATGTAGCATCTCTTGTATTAGGCATAATATCTATAATCACTGCATTATTTTGGTATATTGCTTTGCCAACAGGAATTCTTGCAATTGTATTTGGAGTCAAATCTGCTCTAAGAACAGGAAGTAAAATAGGAAAAGCTGGGATGATAACAGGGATAGTTGGATTATCATTATGTGCGTTTATCTATATTGGAATGATATTAATATTGATTTTAGGAAATATGTAAAATTTACAATTGCATAAAATATATAAATAGTATATAATATAAATAGTAAAACATGGGGATGTATTTGGTTTCGACAATTGCATAGAAGCATAAATAGCGAGTGGTGGAATTCTACTTGGCCACCTAAAAAATGTAGAAAAATAAAATAAACGCTGATAATAATAGAGAATTAGCATTTGCTGCCTAAGAGCAGTAACATCTTATTATAAATGCCCACGTTTATAAATAAGGTGTCAAAACAGTGGGAAACGAAGCTATTTATTTTCTCGTAAATAGTAGGTATTTAGAGAATACTGATGAATAAAGTTTGTTTGTTAACTTTATCAAAGGGAAATTAGATAACAAACTGTACTCGAAGAAGTTTATGTGGAAATGCCTTTGGACGTGAGTTCAACTCTCACCATCTCCACCAAATCGTCAATACAACAAGACATAAACATAATAAAATAGCGTATTACAAAGGTTTACAGTAATACGCTATTTTATTATGAAAGGTTGTAGGAGGCACCCTTTGGGCGTCCATGAAATAATAGGGTTTTAAACATTAATATTAATTATAAATATATTATACCCATTGTAGTGGCAGACCTGTGTCTGCTCAATTACGGAAATTTTATAATATTTCTGTAATATGATTAAATTTACCTGAAAAATAAGCAAAAAACATTGATTTATTTTAGAATTAATGATATAAAATAAATAATGAAAAACGAAAGGGGAAAATATTTATGAAAAAACCAGTGATAATAGCTATAATAGCGATAGTTATAGTAGCCATCATAGTAGCAATAATAGTTGGAATATCTTTAAATAAACCAAATAACGAAAAAGACGAAAATAAGCAACAAGAAATTACAGATGCTGAAAGTTTTAGAAATGTTATGCAAGAAAAAGGATACATGGTTATGGATGCAAAAAGTCAATTTGCAAATTATAGTAAAATAGAAAAAGTATATATAGCTACAAATGAAAGTTATTCTTATCAAATTGAATTTTACCAAATTTCAGATGATGCTTATGCAACAAGTTTTTATAACAATAATAAATCTAAATTTGAAGCATTAAAAACAGAAAATTCTGTTGAGACAAATAATGATTTAGAAAACCATTCAAAATATACATTAACGACTGATGATAAATATAAAGCAGTATCAAAAGTAAACAATAACATTATATATTTAGATGTAAAAACTGAATATAAAGATACAGTTAAAAATATATTAGAAGAATTAGGATTTTAAAAATAAGAGAATACAATAAAAGGTGGCTTTGCCACCTTTTGTATTTGGAACAAAATGTAATATATGTACTTTAAATAATGAAGATATGTGTTATGATTCAAAAGTAGCAAAATTAGGAGGAAAAATTGAAAATAGAAATTATAAGGAAGAAATTGAAGGAACTATCTGAGCCAGAGTATGCAAAATTCAATAAAAAGTTATGTCCAGATACTAAAAAACAAGTTTTAGGAATACGTATACCAAAACTTAGAAAACTTGCAAAAGAAATCTTAAAAGACGAAGAGTGGAAAGAGTTTATAGAAAAAGCAGATACTAATTGTTTTGAAGAAACCATACTAAAAGGATTAGTTATAGCATATTCAAAAATAGTTTTAAAAGAAAAGCTAATATTAGTAAAAGAATTCATACCAAATATGGATAGTTGGGCAATAACAGATACATTTTGTCCTACTTTAAAAATAAAACCACTAGAACTAGAAGAAATATGGAACTTTATATTACCATATACTAAATCAGAAGAAGAATTTGAAGCTAGATTTAGTATAATAATGATGTTAGACTATTATATAACAAATGAATATGTTGATAAAGTAATAAAAACAATAGATGGAATAGAAAATAATGCATATTATGTGCAAATGGCAAAAGCATGGGTAATAGCTGAAATAGGAATAAAATTTAACGAAAAAGCAATGAAATATTTAAAAGGAGAAAATAAATTAGACAAATTTACATATAACAAAGCATTGCAAAAAATGATAGAATCATATAGAATATCTGATGAAACTAAAATATTATTGAAAAATATGAAAAAATAAATGTAGGGGTACCGTTTGCGGGAATACATCGTAGGAAAGACACCACTGTGCCCAATGAGGGAGACAACATGGACAAAATTTTATTAATTGAAGATGATTCAACCATTAGAATGGGAATAAAATATTATTTAGAAGAAGAACGGTTTCGAAATAATAGAAAAAGAAGAAGGGAATGAAGCATTTGAATATATAAAAAAAGGAGAAGACATTTCCTTAATATTATTAGATATAAATTTACCAGACATAAACGGATTTGATTTATTCAAAAAAATAAAAGGATTAAAAGATATTCCCATAATATTCTTAACTGCAAACGATTTAGAAGTATCAATAGTAAGAGGAATAGACATGGGAGCAGAGGATTATATAACTAAACCCTTTAGAGCAAGAGAACTATTATCTAGAATTAACTCAGTTTTAAGAAGAAATAAAAAGCAAAACAATAAAAACATTATTGAGATAGAAGGAATTACAATAGATTTAGGACAGGCAAAGGTATTAAAAGATGGGAAAGATGTTATGCTCACAGCTTTAGAATATAAAATTTTAATAACCTTAGCATTAGAACCAAATGTAGTATTTTCTAGAGAACAAATACTAGCAGATATATGGGATGTAAATGAAGATTTTGTTAATGATAATACATTAACTGTTTATATAAAAAGAATTAGAGAGAAAATAGAAGATGATGCTAACAATCCAAAGATAATAAAAACAATAAGAGGTATGGGGTATAAGGTGGAAATTTAGATGTTTAAAGATGTAAATAAATTAAGACCATTAGTTATGCAAATAATATTATTAATATTTTTTACTATTTTAGTTAGTATATATGCAATACATACACATAATATGTATAAACAAGAAATTATTAGAAATAATGCGAACATAATAGGAATTGTAGTGGAAAAATATCCTAATATAGAAATAGAAACAATTAAAAAAATAATTTCAGATGATGCAAATATTGAACAAGGAATAGAAACTCTAGGAAAATATGGAATTGATGATATTGAAAACTTAGATGAGATTGCAAGTATAAATGAATTAAAAAACAAAATGGTTTTAGGAAATATTATTTTTGTAGTATCAGTCATTATAATCTATATTTTAATTAATTTATACTTTTATAAAAAAGAAGATAAAAGGTTAAACGATATAAGTAATTACATAAATAATATATTAAACAATGATTATTCATTAGATATTAGAGAATATGATGAAGATTCAATAAGTGCACTTAAAAATTATATTTATAAAATAACAATAAAACTTAGAAACATGAGCGAATATTCACAAAAAGAAAAAGAGTATTTGGAAGTGGCATTATCAGATATATCACATCAACTAAAAACACCACTTACAAGTGTAATAGTCATGAATGAACTACTTGAAAATAAAAATTTAGAAGAAAGTAAAAGAAAAGAATGCCAGCAGAAAAGCAAACAGCAACTAGAAAAAATACAATGGTTAATAACTAGTCTACTTAAAATTTCTCAGATAGATAGTGGAACAATAAAACTAAAAAAAGAAAATGTAAATGCAAAGGAATTAATTAATAAAACTCTAGAGCCCTTAATTATACAAATAGAAGCAAAAAGCATAACTTTAGTAAAAGATATAGAAGAAAAACTGGAAGTAATTTGTGATGAAAATTGGACAGTAGAAGCTTTAATAAATATAATAAAAAATGCTTATGAACACACAGAAAAAGAAGGAACAATAAAAATAATGGTACAAGGAAATCCAATATATAATGAAATAAAAATAGAAGACAATGGAAGTGGAATAAGAGAAGAAGAAATAAACCATATATTTGAAAGATTTTACAAAGGGAAATCTAATAAAGAAAGTATAGGAATAGGACTAAATATGTCTAAAACAATAATAGAAAAACAAAATGGAACCATAGAGGTAGAAAGTAAAGAAGGAGTAGGCACATGTTTTACAATCAAAATGTTCAAATTTTAAGCTTGAAAAAAGCAAAAGCACGGGGTACAAACGTACACACCGTGCATTCACCTTACTCATTAGGATAATATTGAGTCAAAATTTGGACAATGGATATTAGTAATAATATTCTTTCCATTGAATAAAAATGCGATGTCTTTAAAAAGAGATGGAGTCATATAGTGACAGATTGTTTTTATACAATCTGTCACCACAGACAGAGTTTTTTCCGTTTGGAAATCACACCTAAGTACTGAAGCATTTTTATCATCTTTTCTGCAAAGAATATTATGGCTTTTTCCATCTACCTCCATAATAAAATCCCAATAAGAATTTTTCCAAGTAACAGATGTTATTTTGGCCATGAATCGTCTTCCTCCAGATGCTATTTATAGTTTCTGCCATTAGGTATTCAACCTTTAATGACCACTTTTATTATACTACAATTTTGTAAAATTAGCAAGCAATACTAGTAGAGATATTATAGAAAAAAATATTGCTCGTCCATAAAAAATACATAATTGATTAAATTCACCATAAAAGTGACAAAATTGTAATATTATTTGTCACTGTAAAGTCATGTTATATAGATATAATATAGCATATAAAAGTTAAGGGAGGATAAGAAATGGAAATTTTAAGAGTTGAAAACTTGTGTAAAACTTATGGTAAAAATGAGACACTGGTAAAAGCACTAGATGGAATAAGTTTTAGTATTAATAAGGGAGAATTTGTTGCCATAGTAGGAGCAAGTGGAAGCGGAAAATCAACACTATTGCATATACTTGGAGGTGTAGACAAACCAACATCAGGAAAAGTTTTTGTAGATAATAAAGATGTATTTAAATTAAATGAGACAAATTTAGCAGTATTTAGAAGAAGGCAAGTAGGACTTATTTATCAATTTTATAATCTAATACCAATTTTAAATGTTGAAGAAAACATGACACTTCCATTATTATTAGATGGAAAGCAACCAGATAGTAGATATTTAGAAGAATTAATAGACACATTAGGGTTAAGAGGAAGAGTAAAACATTTACCAAACGAACTATCAGGAGGACAGCAACAAAGAGTATCAATTGGTAGAGCATTAATGAATAGACCAGCAGTACTACTTGCAGACGAACCAACAGGAAACTTAGACAGTAAAGCATCAAGGGAAATTATTGAACTATTAAAACTATCAAACAAAAAATATGAGCAAACAATTATAATGATAACACATGATAATAGTCTAGCATTAAATGCAGATAGAATAATTACTATTGATGATGGTAAAATCGTTAGTGATAAGAAGGTGAAGTAGATGGGAATATTAAAAAGTTTAACTATAAAACACCTTCTAATGAATAAAAGAAGAACCTTAGTTACAATAATTGGAATAATACTATCAACATCATTAATGTTAGGTATTGGGCTATTGTTCTCAAGTTTTCATCAAGCAATGCTTAATGATGCTATAGAAAACCATGGAGATTATAATGCAATTTTTAATCAATTAAAAGGAAAAGACTTGAATGCATTAAAAGAGAATGTATCTATAAAAGAAATTTTTTACGAACAAAATGTTGGATATGCACACTTAGAGGGAATAAAAAATGATAGCAAACCATATTTAAGACTAAAAAATGTTAGTAAAAATTATCTAGAAAGATTAGAACTGATAGATGGTAGAATGCCTAATAATTCAAATGAATTATTAATATCTAGCCATATAGAAACTAATGGAGGAGTAAAACTAAATGTAGGAGATAAAATTAAGCTAGAACTTGGATATAGAGTTGATGAAGAAGGATATATATTAGATATTGTACAACTAATAAATAAAGACAATGAAAAATTTTATTATGTTGATGGAGAAATTATAACTTCATTACGTTATACAGAAAACGAAAAACTAGAAATTTGTGAGACAAGAGAATTCACTATAGTGGGAATTGTAGTAAGAAGTAATCTAGAAGAACGCTATTCTTGTGGATATTCAGTATTTACATTAAAAGAAGAAATTAAAGATGAAGACAAAGTAAATGGTTATGTAATATATAAAAATCCTAGCAAGACATTTGAGAATTCAGAAAAATTAGGGGCAATATTAAAACTTTCAAAAAATGATATAGAATATAATAATCAATTATTATATTTTTATGGAACAAGTCAAAGTGGAAACTTTACAGCAACAGTAGCTGGTATGATGTCAATTACACTTGCGTTATTGTCTGTTGGATGTATTATTGTAATATACAATTCCTTTGCAATATCTACTATGGAAAGAAAAAAACAATTTGGTCTATTATCAAGCATAGGTGCAACTAAAAGGCAAATAAGAAATACAGTGATTTTTGAAGCATTAATAGTAGGAAGTATAGGAATAGTAATAGGTGTAGCAGGGGCATTTTTAGGAATATATGTAGTACTTCAAATATTAAATAACCTTATTCAAGACATGACAGGGATGACTTTTGAATTAACAATAAATCCTGTATATGTAATTATTCCTATAATATTTATGTGTATAGTAATACTAATATCTGCTTGGATACCTGCAAAAAGAGCAAGTAGAGTTACACCAGTAGAGGCAATACGTCAAAATGATGAAATAAAGATAAACAAAAAGAAAATTAGAACTAGTAAATTAATAAGAAAAATATTTGGAGTAGAAGGAGAAATTGCACTAAAAAATATAAAAAGGAATAAAAGAAAATACAGAATAACAATTATATCTTTATTTATAAGTATAGTATTATTTATATCATTTAGTTCATATCTGCAATTCCTTGTAGGAACAAGTGAAGGATTAATATATCCATATAATTATGATAGTGCAGTATATTTTTATGATGAAAATGAAGAATTAAAGCAAAGAGTTATAAAAGATATATTAAGTATAGAAAATATAGAAAAATACTCAATCATTGATGAACTTTGGTTCCCATATGAAACTCTTGAAGAAGATAGATATAATAAAGAATATTATGAATATCATAAAAAACTATATGAGGAAGTCTTCAATGTAAATATTGTAAAGCTTTCAGATGAAGAATATAGAGAATATATAGAAAAAATAAATGGAACTTATGGTCAAGCAATATTACTTAACCAATCAAAAATTAGAAAGGATTCTGTAACAAATATAGTAACACCACTAGAAAATACTAAAAATCTTAGCTTAAATTTAAAAATACCAGAATATACAGATGATGTGGATAATAAAGACACAAAAGTAATAGCAGAAGAAAAAACTTTAAAAATAGATAATATAATAGCAACAAAAGAAACAATATTTGCAACAGACCACTATAAATTTAGAGAAACAACTACTTTAATTGTAAATAATGAAACATATAGTAAAATATATGAATGGAAAAAAAGAAATTTAAAAGATAATACTGATTATTCTCCAACAATGAAAATATTAATAAAAACCTCAGAAATTAAGAAATTTGCAGAGGAAGGAGAAAAAATAGAAACAAAATATAATTCAGGAAATTATGAAATTTATATATCAAATATTGCTTTAGACAATCAAGAAGAAAAAAACTTAGTACTTGCAGTAAAAATACTTTTATATGGTTTCATAAGTTTAGTAACATTAATTGGAGTTACAAGTGTATTTAATACAATAAGCACAAGTATATCTTTAAGGCAAAAGGAATTTGCGATGTTAAGAAGTATGGGGCTAACACCTCGGTGGATTTAATAAAATACTATTCTTAGAAAGTTTATTCTTTGGATTAAAATCATTAATATATGCACTTCCAGTTTCATTTGTTGTAATATTTTTAATATCAAGATCAATAGCAAATATAATGGAATTCAGTGACTTTTTAATACCTTGGAATAGCATAATAATCTCAGTAGTAGGAGTATTTGCATTAGTACTTTCAACAATGATGTATTCAGCAAGCAAAATAAAAAAAGAAAATATTTTGGAAGCAATAAGGCAGGAAAATATATAAAAATTATAACATTTCTATAAAATACATTTAAGAATATGTAGGGACGCCCAGTAAAATTTGTAAAGCAAATTTTACTGGGCGTCCGTTATAATATCTACACACAAAATGTCTGTATCCCACTAGAATATGGGGCAATATCATACTGCTGAAAAAATACAGTCAAGCAATTAGGTGTAAAATAATAATTTTCTGGATTAAAGGTCTCTAAAACCAATTCACAATAATTATCAAAATAATACTCAGGATTTTTTGAAATCTGTGCATTAATCGATTTGAATACATCTATTAAAAAATATGGATTATCATTCCAAAAAGCATAAAATGGAATTTGAATACAATTTTTTAAATCCCAATTTTGAGAAGAACGAATAGTATTACCATGAGCACCACCAGTAAATAGATACTCATCATAATATAAACTAAGCAAATTATCAAAGTTATATGTAATATTAAAATCCAACATAACCTCATAAGTCATTATAGGGTAACCATGGCTTGAATTATAATCATAAAGCTCTTTAGCCTCTGTAAACAATTCATTTTCAGCCTTCCTCCTAAGTTCTAAAGCAATACTCTCATTATATATATTAAAACACTCTATACAATTAGAGTAATCAGAATAAGTAATTTTAGGGTAAGATATAGAATATTTAAGGACTAAAGCTTTTTTATAAAATAAATCTTTCTCTAATTTAATAATCTCAATACGATTCATAACAAATCCTTTCAAAATAAAATTTCATTTTAATAACATATTATATTCATGATGTAGTGGCATGGTGCATGTGCCTATTACAAGAATAATAGCATTTACTTGTTATTATAGGGGAAATTATCTTGAAAAGTAGATAGTAGGAAAAAGTAAAAAAATAGTGATAATATGTCAATAGTTTTTGATTATGATACCCTAATAGCATAAAATTATCTTTATAAAATGATACCCTGAGGAAAGGAAAATTTTCTCTTGGGCGTTGCCCA
>JAAWHY010000030.1 GCA_022795675.1 Clostridia bacterium | reverse complement strand
TTTTTGTCTGTTGAGATGATAAATTTTTAGGTAATATTTAAAATTGTAGAGAAGATGTAGGGGCGCACAGTGTGCGTCCGTAAAATAATAGAAAATTAAACATTAATCATTAATATGTTTCAATTAATATTAAAATAAATAATATAAATTTAAAATTTCTACAATTCGGCGGACGCACACTGTGCGCCCCTACATTTCTCTACATTTTCTATATTTCTTTGTTAATCTTTTTTTCGATTAATTTTGTTATTTCAATTATTGGTACTATTAAAAATGCTAGTCCAAAGGCTGTTAAAAATTCTATAAATGAAATACTTGTAAATCCAAATAAGTTTACGAAAAATGGTATATAAATTATTCCTAATGTAAATATTGTAGTTAATATAAATGCTCCTAATAGCCACCAGTTCATATGTCTCATTCTAAATATTGAATTTCTCTGTGAACGCATACATACTGCATGAAACATCTCTATGAAATTCATTGTTAAGAAGGCCATTGACATTCCATCTCCTGATTCCGCTAATCTCCACACTCCAGTTTCCATATATTCTCCTATAAAGAACGATAGTACTACTAAAAATCCCATTATTAGTCCATGTATTATCATGTCTCTTCCTGCACCATTTGAGAATACACCTTCGTTGGATTTTCTCGGTTTCCTTTTCATTATGTCGCCTTCTGCTTTTTCCATTCCTAATGCAAGTCCTGGTGCACTGTCTGTTACCATATTAATCCATAGTAAATGGGCTGGTGTTAACATTGTCACTCCTAATACTGATGATGTGAACACTGCTACTACTTCTGCCATGTTTGTTGATAGTTGAAATTGTAGTACTTTTCTTACATTATCATATATTTTTCTTCCTTCTTCTACTGCATTTACTATTGTTGCGAAGTTGTCATCTGCTAATACTACGTCTGATACTCCTTTTGTTACATCTGTACCTGTTATTCCCATACTGATTCCTACATCTGCCATTTTTATTGATGGTGCATCATTTACTCCATCTCCTGTCATTGCTGTTATAAGATTTTGTGATTTTAATACTTTTACAATTCTAGTTTTATGTTCTGGTTGTACACGTGCATATACTGAGCATTTTTTTACTACTTTTATTAATTCTTCGTCTGATAATTCTTCGATTTCTGCTCCTGTTATTGCTTCTTTTGCATCTTTTATTATTTTTAAGTCTTTTGCTATTGCTACTGCTGTGTCTTTGTGATCTCCTGTAATCATTATAGGTCTTATTCCTGCTTTTCTACATTCTTCTATTGCTCCATATACTTCTTTTCTACATGGGTCTATCATTCCTACGAATCCAATAAAGGTCATGTTTTTTTCTAGTATTTCTGATTCATATATTTCTGGTTTTTCTGTGTATTCTACATAAGCTGCTCCTAGTACTCTGTATGCCTTGTCTGCAAATTCCTTGCTTTGCTTCATTATATCTTTTTTAATTTGTTCAGTTAGTTCTTCTACATTTCCATTTTTTAAGTATGTTGTACACCTTTCTAATAAGATCTCACAGGCTCCTTTTGTGTATTGTGTATATTTTCCATTTTCTTCATGTATTGTAGACATCATTTTTCTGCCTGAATCAAATGGCACTTCTCCAATACGTGGACTTTTTTCTTCTATCTTTGATTTTAATAATCCTAATTTTTTCGCATATTCTACTAGGGCATTTTCTGTTGGTTCTCCTTGTGCATGTTCATCATTTTCTCCTATTTTAGAGTCATTACATAAGCACATTGCTTTTGCTAATAGCTCTTCATTTTCTGTGTATTTGTCTACTACTGTCATTTTATTTTGTGTTAGTGTTCCTGTTTTGTCTGAGCATATTACCTGTGTACATCCTAAGGCTTCTACTGCTGTTAGTTTTCTTATTAGAGCTTTACGCTTTGCCATTGATGTTACACCTATTGATAATATTATTGTTACAACTGCTGGTAGACCTTCTGGAATCGCTGCTACTGCTAATGCAATTGCTACTAAGAATGTATCTAATATTACTTTTCCTGTGAATACTCCTTGTCTTACAATTCCAAATATAAATACAAATATACTTATTGCTAATACTACTTTTGTTAATACTTTTGATAGTTCTGCCATTTTTCTTTGTAGTGGTGTTTGTTCGTCAACCGCTTGATTTAGTGCATCTGCTATTTTTCCAATTTCTGTTTTCATTCCTGTTTCTACTACTACTGCTTTTCCTCTTCCATATGCTACTGTGCTTCCACTGTATAACATATTTTTTCTATCACCTAGTGAAATGTCTTTTTGTTCTTCTTTTAATTCTAATATATTTATTATTTTACTTACAGGTACTGATTCTCCTGTTATTGCCGCTTCTTCTATTTTCATACTATGACTTTCTAGTATTCTACAATCTGCGGAAATTGCATCACCTGCTTCTAATATAACTATATCTCCTGGAACTAATTCTTCGCTTTTTAGGATTTCCATTTTTCCATTTCTTAATACTTTTGATGTTACTGCTGTCATTTCCTTTAATGAATCTATTGCTTTTTCTGCTTTGCTTTCTTGTATGATTCCTAATATAGTGTTAATTGATACTACAAATAAAATTATAAAAACATCTGTAAATGATTCATTTTGTATAATTGCTGTAAACGCTGAAATCCCAGCAGCCACAAGTAACATAATAATCATCGGGTCTAATATTGAATTTAAAATCTTTTTTATAATTGGCTCTTTTGGTGGTTCTGATAACTTGTTTGCTCCATATTTTTCTTTTCTTTGTTTTGCTTCTGCATCTGTCAATCCTTCCTCTGTTGAATCCAATTCCTTTAATACTTTTTCTTTTTCTTCTAAATAGTATCTCATTTTTCCTTCCTCTCTCTTTTGCACATTGGGGACGTAAAAAAATGTGCATTATTTCTTTCCTAAAATTCTCGAAACTCTAAATCTACTTATACCTAGAATCTCGCTTACTTTATTTATTTTCATTCTTTCTTTTATTACTAATTCTTCTATTGTTTTTGTTAATATCTCTTTATCAGATACTATCTCTTTAATATTCTGATTTTTTAACTTATCACATATTATCTGATAATTGATTGCCTCATCATAATCTTTAAAGTAGTAGTGTTCTGATTTATGAATTTCATTATATGTCCCTATATAATCATTATTATTACCAAATACTAACTTTAATATGTCTTCTTTTACTATTCCTCGTTTATAAATATAATCATTATAACTTGAATACGCATATTCATTTGCAAATTTTACCATTTTAGCTTTGACTGGGTTATTATGTATATATCCTATGCAATTTAACAAATATCTATTATTATATATTGGTTCACTTTTATACCTATTTCTAAAAACAAAACCGACTCTTTCTTCATTTCTATTATAATATCTTGCATATGATGTATTTACACTTTTCATGTAACTTGCCATTTCTTCCGTTTCTTCTGTATATAAAAGAATATGTGCATGATTATTCATAATACAATATGAGATTATTTTTACATTATATTCAGTCATATTTTTAATTATCAATTTCCTATATTCCTTTATATATTCATCCTTTTTGAAAATATATTCTTTGTTTATTCCTTGTACTATTATGTGAAAAAATGTTGTATTTAGACTTTTTCTTCCTACTCTGGGCATTATATACACTCTCCTTATTTATATTGCCCCCATAAAGAAAAAACTTTATGCAATTATTCTAGCATAAAGTTTTTTTTATTTCAACTATTTATTTTTGCACATTTTTTTACGTCCCCAATGTGCGCCCAATGTGCATTTTAGACTACATACAATAATATACATAGAAAGTGCAACAAACTTCCTATACATATACAAATATGGAATATTGAGTGTATGTATTTATGTTTTTTTCCTATCCCATATAATACTGCTCCTATAGTATATATTATTCCACCTGATACTAATAAAGCAAATCCTCCTATTCCTAAGAGTAATGGTAGCAAATTAGCTTTTACTATTATACACCATCCCATTGCTAAATAACATATCATTGAAAATAGTTTATATTTTTTTAAATCTATTGAATTTAATACAATACCTAATATCGCCATTGCCCATATTATTCCGAATATTATCCAACCTGTTGCTGTATCATATTTCCTTAAGGTGCATAGTGCAAATGGTGTATATGAACCTGCTATTAGTAAAAATATAGAGCAGTGGTCTAATACTTGAAATACCTTTTTTGCTCCGAGTTTTGGACTTAAACCATGATATATACTAGACATTGTATATAAAATAATCATTGTGCTTCCAAATATAGCACTACTTACAATCCCATATATGTTTGAGTGTATCGCCGACATTACAACACATAGTACGATTGCCACTATTCCCATTACACCACCTACTATATGTGTTGTCATATTAAAAATCTCTTCTCCTTTAGTATATTTAGGTAAAACTCTATCAGTTAATTTTATCCTATTCAATTTTTTCCTCCTCATAAATCGAATTTTGTCGTTTCATGTTTTTAAAATCATATCATCTAGTATTTAATACTATATCATAGGTAATATATGAAGTCAATATCTAGTATGTGATTTTTAAGGCAAATTCTAGCAATTCAATATAAAAATAATTTGCAATGAATTGCAAATTATTTTTATTTCTTATTATTTTTACATTTTTGCACATTTTTTTACGTCCCCAATGTGCACATTTTTTTACGTCCCCAATGTGCACCCAATGTGCATTACATTAGGACTTCTATTTCATGTATTTGCCCATCGTCTACTAATTCTACTTCTTGTAGCTCTTTTCCGTTTACAAATATTTTTTCTACTCCTGTGTTTTTTCCATTTAAGTTTTTTACATTTATGTTGTATATGGTGTTTTTATATTTGTATTGTATGCTGTATTCCCTCCAGTCACTTGGAATACATGGTTCTGCTTTTAGCTTTCCTTCTTCTATTTTTAGTCCTAATATATATTCTATTCCTGCTCTATAATACCAACTTGATGATCCTGTATACCAGGTCCAACCTCCACGTCCTAAAAGGTCTGTTCCTCCATATACATCTGCTGCTATTACATATGGTTCTACTTTGTATTTATTTGCTTCATCCTTTGTTTTTGCATGTTCTATCGGATTTATCATTCTATAATGTTCATAAGCTTTGTTACCAAAGCCTAATATTGCTTCTGCAATTATTGCCCAAATTGCTGCATGTGTGTATTGTCCTCCATTTTCTCTTACTCCTGGTAGATACATTTTTATATATCCTGGTTCTAGGTTACTTTTATCAAATGGTGGGTCCAATAGTTTTATTATTCCTGTTTCTCTGTCTACTAAATGATTTTCTAAGCTTTCCATTGATATATATTTTTTATCATTGTCTCCTGCATTTGATATTACTGACCAAGATTGGGCTATACTGTCTATCCTACATTCTTCATTTTCTATTGTTCCTAGTACATTTCCGTCATCCATAAATGCTCTTTTGTACCAACGTCCATCCCATCCTTCTGTATTTAATGCTTTCTTTAATTCTTGTTTTATTTCTTCATATTTTTGTATTTTCTCTCCTACATCTTTATTTTCTAAGTTTTTCATTATATCAATAAATCTATCTAAAACTGTATATAGGAAGAATCCTAACCATACACTTTCTCCTTTTCCTTGTACTCCTACTTTACTAAAGCCATCATTCCAGTCTCCTGATCCAATTTTTGGTAGTCCATTTTCTCCAAAGTTAAGGGATTTTTCTATTGCTTTTACGCAATGTTCAAATACACTTTCCTTTATATCTGATGGAAGATGAAGGTCATAAATTTCATTTTCACCATCTTTTAATAAATCTCCACTTACATATTCTACTTGTTCCTTTAATATTTCTGTATCTCCTGTTGTTTTTATATATTCTGCTACAGCATATGGTAACCATAATAAATCATCTGAAAATCTTGTTCTAATTCCTTTTTTTGTTTCTTCATGCCACCAGTGTTCTACATCACCTTCTATAAATTGATGTGCACATTGTTTTATGATTTGATTTCTGGTGACTTCTGGTGAGATATACTTTAACCCTAATGTGTCTTGTAATTGGTCTCTAAATCCTATTGCTCCTCCTGATTGATAGAAAGCTGATTTCCCCCATAATCTACATACTATGGTTTGATATAATAACCAGCCATTTAGCATTATATCCATTGATTCAGATGGAGTCTTTACTTGTAGTCTTGATAGTTTTTCTTTCCAAAATTCTTTTACTTCTAATAGTTCCTTTTTACATTTCTTTATGTCTGAGTATTTATATGCTAAATCTTGTACCTCCAATGAATTTTCCTCTTCTCCTATTATCAATGATATTTCCTTATTTTCATATGGGTAAATTGTTATATCCATTTGTATTGCTATACATGAATTATTTCCTAATGAGTTTTCATTTGTTAGAGAAATCTTATCTAATCCTTCTGGTGTCTCAATATTTCCATTTCCTATAAAACTTACTTTGTTTCCTGTATATGAATTTATAGGTTCACTACATGATACAAATGCAATTTTACTAATTTCTTTTTCATATAAGTTTTCTGCTGATATTAAGTTTGAATTTTTATTAAAGTCTAAGTTTATATATCCATTTGACTTTATTTCATCTTCCCCTAGAGTTGGCTTTATATAATAGATTACACTTAAATTTTTCTTGTCCTGTGTGGTATTTTTTAAGTTCAATATATTTACCTTTACACTATCTTTAGTAGGAACAAATACTTCTACTTCTTGTGTTATTCCACAATTTGAATGATAATATTTCGCATATCCAAATCCATATATTACTGAATATTCATTTTCATCTGGTTTAGGTGTTTTTCCAACAGACCAACTCTCTGCTAATTCTTTGTCTTTTATATAGATTATCTCTGATGGTTCATCTGTTATACCATTATTTGACCAAGCTGTTATTCTGTTTAGTCTACTGTTTTTGCTCCAAGTAAAACCTCCCATATTGTTTGTAACCAAAGTTCCAAATTTTTCATTTGCCATAACATGGCTCCATACTGTTGGTATAGGCATATTTATATTTTGCCTAATTCTATATTCGTTTCCATCTTCTGAGAAGCCACCATATTCATTATAATATTTTAGATTCTTTACATTAAAGTAATTGTTTATATTCTCTATTTCAGGTTTTATTATATTTTCTTTTTTGTCCCCAGCAATGTTTTTTATAGAATATGAGAAGTCTTCTTCTAGTTCATTTAGCACATTTCTAATGCTTCCTTTGTTGGCTTCTATTATGAAGTTTGCTCTAAGCAAGAATAGTTCTAAATCTTCTTTGTCATCTATTATAAATATCCCTGAGTTTAATAAATATGATAATTGAGTGTTTGCTACTTCTTTAAATATTGCTTCTTTTAAATATTTTTCATACGAATTTTTTTCTTCATCTAATATTATTAAGTCAAATTTTACATTTCTGGTTCTAAAGAACTCATAAGCTTTTAAAATTTCTCTTATTACAGATATATTATCAATATTCTTTATTCTAACTAATACTATTGGTAAATCTCCTGATATTCCATATTTCCAAAGTTCTTCTTGTGAATGTCTAGTTTTAGATAGTTTATTCATATATAGCCTTTTCATTGGATTTTGGAATATTATATATGGTAACATTCTTTGATAATCTTTTAGGTTCTTGCTGTTTACTCTTAAATATTTTGCTTCTTCTTCTACTCTTACTCTTGAAAGTTCATACTCTCTGTTGATATTTTCTTTATTTAAATAGTATTCTAAATTTTCTAATACCTCATCTTTGTTTTCCGATGCTGTAATGACAAAGTTTAATGATACTTTATCATTTTTGGGTATTTTTATTGTTCTTCTAAATGCAATTACTGGCTCAACTTGTCTTGTCATTTTTTTAGAAAAAGGAATTGAATTTTCCACACATTTATCCACAGTATTACCATTTACTTCATATTCTAATTCTCCTACGGTGTTTTCCGCTTCTGTATAAAAATATGTGCCTACATAAATCTCTTCTTCATTATCTCTTTTGTTTCTTTTTATTAATATTGCTTCTGTGTCCTCTAAATACTCGTATCTTAGTCCTAAATTATTGAATGCTCTATGCGAATAATCTTGTTCTTTTGTTGATAATATAGGCTCGAATATTGATGATATTTCAATAGTTTCATCTATATTAGAATTATTTTTTAAGGTTATTTTTCTTATTTCTGTTCCAGTGCTTTGTGCAACTACTATGTCCTGTGTTGTTTCAATGTTTTCATCATTTCTTATTAATTTATTTCTGTCTGGTGCAAAACTTATGCTGTATTTATCTGGCTGAATTGTGAATCCATCAACATTTGCTTTCCATATTTTTTTTGTTCTTATATTTTTTATATAGAAGTAAATTCCACCTTTTTTATCATTTGTCTCTTTAAATCTGTTTATGGCTATATTCTTATAAGTGCTATATCCTTCACCTTTAGCATTTATTACTACACTATAATTTTCATTTGCTATAATATTTGCAGGAACTAAGTTTTCATTTATTTTTGTATATACATTTTCTTCATAATTGTCATATCCTGTATATTTCATTTTTTCTATTTTTTCTTTCCTCTCCTTTGTAATAAGCATATTTTCAGGCATTCTTTCTTGAAGTAAAACATCTATTGCTTTTATTTCTGGATTGCTCATAAATCTTTTTTGCAATATATTATTATTGAATAAATTATTTATTGATAATAAGATTAATCCCTGATGATGTGCCATATAAGTTTTTACAGGTACATTTTTACTATTTTTATTAAGCCTTTCAGGCGTATAGTCAATTGATTCATAAAATCCATATTTTCCTAGCATTTCTTGGGCTTCTAATTTTTTAATATTTGTTAATACCTCTCTTGGATAATCATTTATAGCAAGTATTGAACCATATGTTGAAACTACCATTTCATCTGCTAATCCTCTTTTTAATCCAAGCCAAGGTATTCCAAATGCTTTGTATTGATAATTATTATTTAAGTCCTTCATATTGAAAGCTGATTCACTAATTCCCCAAGGAATTCCTAACTTGTTTGTGTATTCTTGTTGACTTTTTACCATAAATTTACAAGATTCATCTATTAGACTTCCTGGATATTTCGCAATATTGATATGTGGCATTAAATATTCAAAGGCAGTTCCTGACCAGGAAATTAATCCTTTATAATTATTCATTTCCGTAAGTGTTCTACTTAAACTGCTCCAATGCTTTTCCGGAATATCTCTTTTGGCAATTGCTACAAAACTTGCTTGTCTTGCTTCTGATGCTAATAAATCATAATAAGAGTCTGTTAATTTATTGTCCTCAATATTAAATCCTATTGATAAAAGCATTTTTTCTTCATCATATAAAACACTAAAGTCTGTGTTATCTATAATTCTATCTACTTCTTGTATTAAAAATTTAACTCTATCTTTATATTGTGTATATTCCTTTTCCTTTAAAAATTGTTTTACAGTATATAAAAATCCAATAAAGTTTCCACTATCAACTGTTGAAATATATCGTGGTATCAGTGGTTCTAGAGTTTTTGTATTATACCAATTATATAGATGTCCATTCCATTTTGATAGTTTAGAAATTACTCCTATCATAATTTCTAATTTAGTTATTGTTGACTCTAAATCTATATATTTCAAGTCATAAGCAGATATGACTGCAAGCAATCCTAAAGCTATATTTGTTGATGATGTTCTATATACTACTTTTTCTTTTCTATCTTCTTGATAATTATCTGGTGGAAGATAATTATTTTCTTTATTTATATATTGATTAAAGTATTCCCAAGTATCTTTTCCAATTCTTTTTAAATATTCTTTTTCATCTTGATTTAATTTTATAAGTGGTGCTTCTATAACATTTTCTTTACTTATATAGCAACAGATTGCTGGTGCTATTAACCAAATTACTCCTAATATGATACTTCCTGGTAAATATAATATTCCAATAGCAATCATTAGAATTCCCAATATTACATTAATCCACATATTAAGATAGTAGTTTTTTATACCATTTTTTGCTTGCTTTTCTGCCTGTTCTGAAGTTGTCCATTCTAATAGATATTTATGCGTTACACTCATTCTATAGATCGTCTTTATAATAGCTTTTAAAGACATATATGCTTTATATGGAAGTACTGAAAATTCGATTACTGCTCTTAGAAAACTCGCTTGTAAGCCACCTACACTTTTTGAAAAGCTCTTTTGTTTTTTTATACCTTCTTGTTTGAAAACTATATAATTTATATAGTCTAATACTGTTGGCATAATTACACTTAAAATTGATACTGTTAATGCTATTCCTATTTTTGCTCCTATAAATATTTTTAAGCATAATAAAACTATTATATTTACAAATGCTGTAATTTCTAATAAACTTCGCCTTAAATTATCTATGATTTTAAATTTTGATAATAAGTTCATTCTAGGATTTTTTATCCATCTGATAATTTGCCAGTCTCCTCTAATCCATCTTTCTAGCCTTGTCATGAATGTATTGAAACTACTTGGATATCCATCTAATAATAAAATATCTGATACAAGTGCACATCTTAAATAATTTCCTTCAAGTAAATCATGACTTAATACGGTGTTTTCTGGTATTTGATTTTTCATTATTGTTGAAAATATCTCTAAATCATATATTCCTTTTCCTGTGAATATTCCTTCATCAAAATTATCTTGATATATATCTGAAATTGCATTTGTATATGAATCTATTCCTCCCATTCCTGCAAATATTTCTACAAATTTGCTCTTTTTGCTTGATACTAAGTCAATTCCAACTCTTGGTTGCATTAGTGCATGACCTGATACAATTCTTCTTTTTTCTCCGTCTAATTCTGGTATATTTAATATATGAGCCATAGCAGAAACTAGCTGTATTCCTGAGTTCAAAACTAAATTTGTGTCTGCATCTAAGGTTATTATATATTTGATTTTTGGAAGTTTATTTCCTCTTTTTATATTCCAGTCGTTTATTGAATTTACTCTAAAAACATTGTTTAGATTTCCTAAAAGATATTCATTAAACTGGTTTAGTAATCCTCTTTTTCTTTCCCATCCTAAGAAATGCTCCTGTTTTCCATTCCACTGCCTATTTCTATATATAAAGTTAAATATTGGTAATCCTTCTTTTTTATATTTATCATTTAACTCTTTTAAGGTTATTTCAGCATTTTCTATTATTTTCTCATCATAAGGCTCTTTTTTATTTTTTGATGTAGTACAATCTCCTAATAGCGTAAAATATATGTTTTCACTTTTATTAGCTAGATAATATATCTCTAGTTTTTCTAATAACTCTTTTGTTTTTTCTCCACTGTCTAAAACTGTTGGTATTACTACCATTGTAGCATCTTCTTCTGGTATTCCTTTTGAGAAATCCATTTTAGGTATTAACTTAGGTTTTACTGTTTTGTTTAATATTGTTTGAATTATTTTTATAACTGCTTCAGTTATAGGGATAAATATCAATATGAATTCTATTGCTAATATTATTATTTGTTGTATTGGCGGACGCACACTGTGCGCCCCTACAATACCAGATAGTATTATTGCAAGGATTATTGAAATTATTGATATTACTGATATATATAGTCCCACTTTATTGGTATTTTTTTTGTGGGTAATTTGTAATACATCATATAATTCTTTTATTCCATCATCAATTAGATAATATCCTATGTGTGCTCGTTTTACTCTTCCTTCCTGTTCATATACATTACTAGCTAATTCTAAAGCTTTTTGAGATATATATATTTCTGATAATTTTACTTTTCTAGATATTTCTTTTACTTTATTTCTATAATACTCTTTTGTTGTATAATCCATATTATCATATACATTTACAGGGTCTTGCTTCAGGATTTCTTCTACTCCATTTATACTTTCAAATACTTTTACAAAATTCATTCTTTGCAATTCATGTATGCTTTTTATTGAATTCCCTAGTGATACCTTTTTTATTGCTATATCATAATGCTCTTTTTTGCTTACTTCCTCAACTGTTAGCCCTTGCTTTTTTACTTCTTCTTCTAATATGTTTAAATATGGAATTCCTTGTCTTCCATATTTTTTTAACTTATATGATAAGTATTCTATAAATTGATACCTATTTCCTCCAATATCTACATTTTTTGCATCATATATTATTTTAAATTTTTGATCTTCTTTTGGTTTTTTCTCTAGAAACCTTTCTACTAAACTTTCTACCTTTAATTTTTGCATTTGCGCTGAATAGATACTTTCACAGATTCTTCTTATTTTTTCTATTAATACAATTTTAAAGAATAAGTTTATATCCCATATTTCTTCCATATTTAGTGTCTTTTTGTTTTGATAACTTTTTAATAATTCTTTTATATTTTCTAGTTCTAATTTTCCATCAGTGTATAATATGATTTCAGCTGCCAAACAATATATTCGTGCATATCCCTTATATTCTCCATTCGCTATACCTATAAAATTTTTATATTTATTTAATGGCAATTCTTTTATTATTCCTTTTACTGTTTCTTCAATTATATAATAATTGTCCAATAGCCATTCACCTGCAGGATGTATTTGTATTCCTGTTTTTATGTTTACATTTAAAATATCATACGTTTTTGTTATATAATTAAAATTATCCTTTAGTCTTGGTATTGGATATGTTTCTTTATTTGATTTTGAACATAATATATGTTCTGATGCTAAGTTTTCTAAATATTTCTGTAATTGGTTTTTATCTAAAACTATTCCATTAACATTAACTGGTAACATTTATTTCACTTCCTAAAAGTCATATTTCTGTTAGTTTGACCTTATTTGGAAATTTTTATACATTTTAAATTGTTGCATTTTTGCACATTTTTTTACGTCCCTAATGTGCAAAAAAAATCCGCTTTCATTTACGGATTTTCTTGTTTTTTGGTTTTATTATTTATTTGTTAAAATTATATTTCGGTTTTGTAATATTTTGTCAATTTTCTTAGGGATCTTAGGTTTTCATTAATTTTAGAAATTTACACATTTTTAAGTCCATTGTGTTAACACACCTATTTTCTAAATAATTCTGAGTGCGAACCTATACTTACTAAAAGCAATATTAATTCATTTTTATTTTTCTTATATTCAAGTAATACATCTGGTTGTATATGGCATTCCCAAATACCGTTTACTTTTTGGTTCTAATAAATGATTTCTGTATTTTTCTGGTAGTATTTCATCATTTACTAATAATTTTAAAACAGTTATAAAGTTCTCTTCTTTAAAACAATTCTGCTTCAATAGTTTACTATATTTCTTTATAAATTTATTAGTTCTCTCAATTTTGTATTTCATTGTGTAAATCCTCCATAAATTCTTCTACTGTTTCAAAAGATTTATGCTTTTCTGGATGCTTTTCTATCTCTTCTGCTTCTTTTATTGCTTCTAACATTTCATTGCTAAACTGTGGTTGCTTTATTTCAAAAGGAATACCTGAGTTAAGTATTATTTGTCTTAAATAAATATTAATTGCTTCTGCTGATGTCATTCCTAAATTACTTAATATTCTCTCTACTTCTTTTTTTACTTCTGGCTCAATTCTAATATGCATTGAACTTGTTTTTGCCATATCTTACACCTCCACTTCGATATAATATTATTGTATCACATTGTTAACACATCGTCAACCATATTATATTATTATTTACTTCAAAGTGTGATTTTATTCTATTTACTTTTACTAATTTTTTTGAAAAATATATATAGAATCTACAAGATAGCAGACCTTATTGTGGTCTGCTATCCGTTTATTTGTTTAAAAACTTAATGTCTTTTATTTCTGGGTCTTTTCTTCTTATTGTTCTAATTGTTATATAGATACTCATTCCTAATGATGTTATTATCATCATTATTATCATTATACTTACTGCTTCTCCTGTTTTTATGCTTA
>JAAWHY010000029.1 GCA_022795675.1 Clostridia bacterium | reverse complement strand
ACCCATATAAGCCAAGAATATGCCCAAGCCTTAAATATAATACTTACTGTTAAATATACAATAGCAACTATTATTGCTATTATCCAGTTCATTATTTTTTACCTCCTTGATAGATTGTAATTTGTTTTTATAATTCATCTTCTAACACAATAACTTTTGTTACTTTAGTTAATTGTGCTGGTGAGCTTTCTAAAACATATCCTGTTGAAGTAATTGAAATATTTTGTCCCTCTTTTAACTTTGATGAATCTATCGCTGTATAACTAGATTTTGTAGATTTAGGTTCTATCCATAATATTTGTGTATTGTTATCAATCGAAAAATCAAACTCTCCTCTATGGTTTATGTCGTTAGATTCAAGTCCTTTTATTAAAACTGTTGTTATTCCATTATATTCACTTATTCTTTTTATTTTAGCATTAAATACATCTTCTTTTACATCTTTAAGTCTAAAAACAAACCATTTATCATTAATTTTAACTTCAATAGTATTTTCTGCACCATATTGATATTCAGGATATCCACTAAAATTTGATTGATTATCTTGTGTTGGTACTTCATCTTGTTTTACATTTGTAGTAATTTGTCCATCCATATTGCCACATCTTCCAGTAACTGTACTTTCTTCTCCATTATTTATATATAGTTTACCATTTACTTGTATCATCTTTGTATATTCTTCATTTTTTCGTAGTTCTTCTTCAAATTTTGTTTCATATACTTTCATTTCTTCATTAAAGTCATTGTAATTTATAAACCAAGTACCAATTTTAATATCATCAAATCCTTCTAGTGTGTGAAAATCTATTACTTTATATCCTAATCCTAAATATTCCTTTGTTCCACCATCTCGGTATGTTGCTATATTAATACAAAATATTGGCTTTTCTTGTTTTTTTGCTCTTTCATAATCTATTACAAAAAATATTGCTCCTAATACTACTATTATTCCTAAAACTATAAAAAGTATTTTTAATTCCTTTTTCATAAAAATTACCATTTTAACCTTTCATTCAAACATTTAATCATAGCGACAACTTACTAGTTATCGCTATAATTATAACACATATTTTACATAATTTTAACTGTTTTTTCCAAATATGTTGAATAAATATATATATTATCAACTTTTTTCTTCATCATTCCTTCAATAGCCATTTTATATAGTTCTAATTGTTTTTGATATTTTTCTTTTAATACTTCTTCTTTTCCTTCTGCTACATAGTCCGTTTTATAGTCCACTAATATAATTTTGTCCTCTTGTGTTATATAGAATAAGTCTATTATTCCTTGTACTAAAATCTTTTCATCTATGTCTTCATCATAAATAGAATTTGCTGGTATATTGATATAAAATGGTTGCTCTTTATATACTCTTTTTGCGTTTTTCATTTGCCCAAAAATAGCAGATTTAGTAAATGTATATATTTTATTAATATTAATACATTTGGCTTCTTTTTCAGTTATTATTTCACATTGTGTTAGTTTTTCTATTATTGATTTAATCTTGTCTAATGTATATTCTTCTTTCTCATTTAATTTCTGTAATATTAGATGTGTTAAGGTTCCTTTCCTAGCTTGTGATATTTCTATATCTTCTTTTAAGAATTTAGGCTCAGAGAAAGGAATATTTTTGTTTGTTTCAACATTATGTCCTTCATAAGAGGAGATATTATTTACAGCATATTTTATTTTACTTACAGAACTTTTTGCCTCTATTTGTGTTGATGCAATGTACTTGTAGCTCCAATTTAGTTTGTCTTGTAATTGTTGTGTTTCTTGGTTATCTGTACAAGCCATTTCTTCGAAGGACGGGCTAACAATGTCAGGTGAATTTTGATTTTGTTCACCTTTGTGTACAGAGTTCATTATTTCAGATTGATTATGAATTTCTACTTTTAATATGTTTTCTATCTCTTTTTCATTGTATAAATATATTAGTTCAAGGAAATCTAGATATCTCATATATTTCTTTAAAATGTTCTTGTTTATTTTGTTTTTATTGTATTTTTCATAGCACTTTAGTAGTTCTCTTTTATCTAATATTTTTTTTTCTATATTTTTCTCTGTTCCTGTTATTATCATTTTTTCTTTTGCTCTTGTTAATGCAACATAGAGTATTCTAAGTTCCTCTGAAATTAATTCTTCTTTAGATTTATTTGCTACTGCTTTTTTGCATAATGTATCAAATTTTATATTTAGTTTCGTATCTATAAATTTAGGTCCTAGTCCTAATTCATTATGTAATAATATATCATCATTGTTCAAATCTATAATATTAAATTTTTTTCCTGTTCCACTTAGGAATACCACTGGAAATTCAAGTCCCTTACTTTTATGAATACTCATTATTCTTACAACATTTTCATTTTCTCCAATTAATTTTGCTCCATTCATGTCTCCACTTGTTATTGTAAGCTTATCTATAAAATTTATAAAGTTAAATAGTCCTTTAAAGCTAGTTTTTTCATATTGTTTGGCTTTTTCAAATAGCATTTTCAAATTTGCTATTCTATACTCACCATTAGACATTAAGCTTACATAGTTATAAAATCCTGTCTCAATATATATAGACCATATTAATTCATCTAATGGTAAATATTTTGACTTTTCTCTCCATATATTTATATTTTCTATATATTTTTCAAGCTTTCTTTTAATTTCTTTATCAGATTCTTTTTTATTGATATACTGATTAATTGAATTATAGAAAGTTATGTTTTTATCTTTGCCTCTAATTTTTATTAATTCATTATCGCCAAAGTTCCCTATTGGGCTTCTCATAACTGTAATTTGAGGTATATCACTTTCTGGATTGTCTATAATTCTTAATAAGTTCATTATTACTTGTATTTCATAAGAATTTAAGTATTCAGAGGTAGCATCACAGAATACTGGAATGTTTAGACTTGTTATTTCTTTTTCAAATATGTTTGCACTATTTTTGGTACTTCTCAATAGTATTGCAAAGTCTCTATATGTAGCTTTTCTATATTTTTTCTCTTTGTCACATACCATATAACCTTCGTCTATCATTTGCTTTATTTTGTTGGCAACAAATTTTGCTTCTAATACTACATTGTCTATTGGTTCATTTTCTTCTGTTTCTATGTCATCATCTTGATTTGTTTCTATTATGTGTAGTTCTGGTATGAAATTTTCACCATTAGGATAGTCTTCTGCTCCTAAGTTTAAGTATTCTCCTTCATCATAGTCTATTTCTCCGAATTCCTTAGACATTATGTTTTGGAAAATAAGGTTTGTTAAATCTAATACTTCTTTTCTACTTCTAAAGTTTTTAAATAGCTTTATTTTTAGATTGTCTGTTTCTTGTTTGTCTTCTTTTAGTTTATATTTATCATATTTTTGTAAGAATAGTTCTGGCATTGCTTGTCTAAATTTATATATACTTTGTTTTACATCTCCTACCATGAATATATTATTTTTTCTTGATATTGTGGTTAGTATATATTCTTGTACCATATTACTGTCTTGGTATTCATCTATTGCAATTTCATCAAATTTATTTTGATATTTTAATGCGATTTCTGATGGTTCATTGTTTTTTATTAATATTGATAATGCAAAATGCTCTATATCATTAAAATCCACTATATTTTTTTCTTTTTTCTTTTCTTTTAACTTTTTTTCATATTCTATTACTAAGTTTCCTATCAATCTCATAGTACTATATAATTCTTTTGTGTCTTGAATTGCTGTTGCTGAATTGTAAATTATAACATTTTTTTTAATGTCTTCTATTGTTTTTTTTATTAAGTCTCTTTTCTTTTTTAATTCTTCTGCTAATTCTTCTGGTGCATTTTTATCTTTTGACCATCTATCAAAAAAGAATTCTTGTAAATTTTTATATAATTCCTCCCAATTATTTGCTTCATAAACTTTTTCTAATTTTCTAACATCTTCTGAAAGTGTTACAAAAATTTTTGGTATCTCAGGTTCTTCTCCTGCTTTTTCTCTTAAATCTGTTATTTGTAAAATTGCATCGAAAATATCCTCTTTTGCATTTTTATATAAATTTTTTCCCCATATAGTTTTACTAAAGTCAATTTCTTCTGTTATATTAAATTTTTCTATTTGTTCATTTAACCATTTCTCTGGATATGGTGTACTTTGAATATAATTATATATTTTTAATATAATTTCTTGTAGATTTTCATCTCCTCTATAAGTAGTATATGTATTTATCAATTCTAAGAAATCTTCTTCTTGGTTCTCATATTTATCTTCAAACAGTTCTTCTAAAGTTTCTTGCTTTAGAATTTTTAGTTCTATTTCATCTGCAATTCTAAAGTTTGGTGATATATCCAATTCAAAGAAATTGTTTTTTACTATGTCTAAACAAAAAGAGTCTATGGTGCAAATATTTGCTTTTGGTAATAATGTAATTTGTCTTTGCAAATGCACATTTTCTGGATCTTCTTCTATTTTTTTATAAATTGCATCTAATATTCTTTCCCTCATTTGTGCTGCTGCTAAGTTTGTAAAGGTAACTACTAAAATTTTATCTATGTCTATTTTCTTGTCTATTATTTTATTAATTATTCTTTCTACTAGTACAGCAGTTTTTCCGCTTCCTGCTGCTGCTGCAACTAGAATATTACTTCCATTTTCATTAATTGCTTGTTCTTGTTCGTTTGTCCATTGCATGATATTTGCTCCATTTCTTGTTTTTTCTATATAATATATCATAAAATCAGCTATTTGTGAATTCTTTTACAGAAAATGGGATAACTCCTTTTGAATAATTTTTTCTATTTCGTAAATAATATATTTATCAAATATTACGGAGGTAAAAAATGGATAATAACCCAAATTTAAAAGTTTTAAAGGAATTGCATAAAGGTGCACAGATGGGCATAAATGCACTTTCTTATGTTTCTGACAAAGTTACTGATGATGAATTTAAGAGAGAGTTAAGTACTCAATATAATCAATATGAGGATATTTTAACTCGTGTCACAGATTTATATAATGATTATGGTGAAGTTCCTGCTAATTCTAATTTTAAGGATGATATGATGACTTGGATGGGAGTTCAAATGAATACTATTAATGATAAAACTCCTTCTAAACTTTCTGAATTGTTGATTCAAGGAAATACTATGGGAATTATTGAGGGTAGACGTCTTATTAATAATAACCCTGCTGTTGAAGCAAGTATTAAACAGACTTTAAATGATTTTGTTACTTTACAGGAAAATACTATTACAAAATTAAAAGAATATCTATAAAGAACAAAAGTAGCTTTGCCACACGGACGAGCACTGCTCGCCCCTACATTTATAGGGCAATTTATTCTAAGAACGGGCGATTAATAATCGCCCCTACGTTTTATTTATTCAGCATCTCTACGATTTTAGGATATATTGTTGTTGCGTTTTTCTTCCAATTTTCTATTATACTAATTGCATTATCCCTACTGCTTGAAAATACCTGTACTTCAAATACCTTTTTGTTGCTTTCTTTTATTCCGCATTTTATCATTATTTCATCTTCTTTACTTGGAAAAAAATCCGCATATATAGCTTCTTCGTTTTCTATTTTTTTCATCGTACTTTTTAGGGTTTCATCAACTTTATCTTTTATCCATCCTGGTAACATATCTATTGTAAGCTTTACAGTTTCTCTCCCTGAATTTGTTATTACATAATGTTTTTTCTTTTCTTGCTCATATTCTAATATATATCTATTTTCTTTTAAGTCTATTAGAAATTGCTGAAAGTAAAAATAATTCATTTCTTCTATGGATTCAACTAGTTCTAATAGTTCAGAGTTTGTTATAGTTTTGTTTATTTTTGATAATATATATAGTATTAGAACTTTACTTTCTGCTAGTTCTTCTTTATTTGTATTGAGTTTCATTTTTCCATCCACCCTCTCAAATCTCTTCTACTATTTTTTTTGAAATTTCTTCCCAAGTTTTCTCTGAATAAATTTTTCTCTCGGATGAAAAAGGTATTATTACTGTTCCTGTTACTATTTTTAATTCTTTTTTTATTTCCTCAACAGCTTCATCTACCTTTGTTACTGCTATTTTATCTGCTTTATTGGCAATTATTATAAATGGTATGTTTGTACTTTTAATATAGTTATACATTAACTTGTCGTCTTCTGTTGGTTTATGTCTTATGTCTAATATTAGGACGATTAATTTTATGTTTTCTCTTATTGATAAATATTTTTCAATGAATTGACCTACTCTTAATTGTTCTTCTTTTGACATTTTACTATACCCATACCCTGGTAAATCAACAAAGTAAAATAAGTCATCCATATTATAAAAGTTTATTTGCCTTGTTTTACCTGGTGCAGAACTTGTTCTTGCTAAATTTTTTCTATTTATTAATGTATTTATAAATGATGATTTCCCAACATTTGATTTACCAGCTAGTACTATTTCTGGTAAATAATTTTGTGGATATTGTTTTGGACTTACTGCTGATATTTCAAATTTTGGATTTTTTATTATCATGATTTGCTCCTTATTAGTTCTCTATCTTTTCTCATAAATTTTATATAATCATTATGTTCCCACGGACGCCCAAAGGGCGCCCCTACATATTTAATTCTGTCTTGGTTTTATTTCTTCTGCCCCACCCATGTAAGGTTGCAAAGCCTTTGGTATTTTTATAGAACCATCTTGTTGATAATTGTTTTCTATAACTGCTATTAGTCCTCTTGGACTTGCAACTACTGTGTTATTTAGAGTGTATACTAGTTTGTTTCCTTTTCCTGTTTTCATTCTTATTCCTAGTCTTCTTGCTTGTGCATCTCCTAATGTTGAACAACTTCCAACTTCAAAATATTTTTGCTGTCTTGGACTCCATGCTTCTACATCACATGATTTTACTTTAAGGTCTGCTAGGTCACCTGAACAACATTCTAGTGTTCTTACTGGAACATCTAAACTTCTAAAGAATTCTACTGTATATTTCCACATTTTATTATACCATTCCATATGTTCTTCTGGTTTGCATAAGACTATCATTTCTTGTTTTTCAAATTGATGCACTCTGTATAAACCTCTTTCTTCTAATCCATGTGAACCACCTTCTTTTCTAAAACATGGTGAATATGATGTTAAACATATAGGTAGTTCTTCTTCTTTTACTATTTGACCTTTGAATTTTCCTATTATAGAATGCTCTGATGTTCCTATTAAAAATAAGTCTTCTCCTTCTATTTTATACATCATTGCTTCCATTTCTTCAAATGACATTACTCCATTTACAACGTCTGAACGTATCATAAATGGTGGTAAACAATATGTAAATCCTTTTTCTATCATGAAATCTCTTGCATACGCAATCATTGCTGAATGAAGACGTGCTACGTCTCCCATTAGATAGTAAAATCCTGTTCCACTTGTTCTTCCAGCACTTTCTTTGTCTAACCCCATCAATTTTTCTATTATGTCTGCATGATATGGAATTTCATATTCTGGCACTACTGGTTCTCCAAATTTTTCGTTTTCTACATTTTCACTATCATCTTTTCCTATTGGAACAGAAGCATCCATTATGTTTGGAATTTTCATCATTATCTCTTTAATTTTGCCTGCATATTCTGCTTCTTTTTTTTCATTTTCAAGTAATTCTTCATTTATCTTTTTTACTTGTTCTTTTATTTTTTCCGCTTCTTCTTTTTTTCCTTCACGCATTAAACCACCAATGGTGTTGCTTAATGTGTTTCTTTTGTTTCTTAAATCATCATCTTTCATAGTTATTTCACGGTTATTTTTATCTAATTCAATGACATTATCAACTAATTCTAGTTTATGGTCTTGAAATTTCTTTTTTATATTTTCTTTTACTATTTCTGGATTTTCTCTTAAAAATTTTAAATCTATCATATTTATCTTTCCTTTCCGTATTTACAGGTTATTCCTTTGCCATACAGATGAGCTATGCTGGCCTTCTACAATGGGTTATATTTATTCTATTGTATAATCCTTCGATAGATTTTCTTGTAATTCAAATCTATATTTTTGCCCTGTTATATTATCTGGTCTTTCAATTGATATTTCTTCTAAAAACATCTTTTCTCTTCTTACCCAAATTTTACTGTCTTTTCTTTCATATAATGGTTTATAAATAATTACTCTTTCTTTAGTTTCCGAGTCTAATGCAATATCTTCTATAAAATAGTAGTTTCCTTTGAAATGTCTATAAATTTTACCTATCTCTACTTGTTCCATGTGTATCCCTCTATTCTCTTTTAGTTTACAATATAATACCACGAATTAACGCAAGTTGCAATAATAATGTAAACATTTTGCTAGAAAAGATACTGATTATTGATTTTATAAAAACGACACAGTATTTCTCTGTGTCATTTTTTATATATTTAATTCTTTTAATTCTCCTTTAAATTTCTCTAAAGGTGTGCTTTCATAATATAATGTTTCAGGAGCAATATCTTCACCAGTTTTCCATTCAATATTAATTCCAGATATCCTAACATTTTTAAAATTATTTTTATCTTTTAACTTTTCATAAAAATTGAATTTCAAATTCTCTTTCATATCAAAAATCTTTTGCTCCCCATTTTCAAACTTAATATATAATAAATAATTTTCTAAAGCCTTCACCTGAATAGGATTTGGTTCTATACTATTATTCATTTAAAATCCCCCCATTTCCAATTATTTTAGTGGGTCTATCATAAAAAACTGTTTATCTTCATTTAATACATTCCATAATGCCTTTAATTCTTCTTGATGAATTAAATATTTTTATTATAATACCATGAATTGATGCAAGTTGCAATAATAAAGTTACAATTCCTTTTTAATATAATGTTCATTTATATCTACTTGTATAAAATACAAGCATAAAATGCGTCTTCTTTTCATGCTGTCTACCTGCTAAACTAAATAAAGGGTGATTTTATATGGGAATTGCATATCATAAAAGAACTGATAAAAGATATATACAATATACTTTGAGGATTGAAGATAGTATATTAGATAAAATTAAACAAATATCCAAAGAAGAAGATATATCTATTAATGAGGTTGTAAATCAATCACTACAATTTGCTATTGATGATTATGAAAAAAGTAAATGTTATATATAAAAATAAATTTTTTCTTTTCTCTTTATTTTTCTAATCTTTTGTTGTATAATAATTGCATTATTATAAAGATTGTTAGAGCTTATTGCTCAAAGGAGGAAGTTTATGTCAGCATATAATTTTAAAGAAATTGAAAAAAAGTGGCAAAATAAATGGGAAAAAGAAGGAACTTTTAATGCAAAAGATGACTATACTATGAAGAAATGGTATGGTCTTATAGAGTTTCCTTATCCATCTGGACAAGGTCTACATGTTGGTCATCCAAGAAGTTATACCGCTCTTGATATAATAGCTAGAAAAAGAAGGCTTGAGGGATATAATGTATTATACCCTATTGGTTTTGATGCATTTGGTCTTCCTGCTGAAAATTATGCTATAAAAACTAATATTCATCCAAGAGTAGTTACAGCTCAAAATATTGAACATTTTAAAGAACAATTAAAATCTATTGGATTTTCTTTTGATTGGTCTCGTGAAATAAATACAACTGAACCAGAATATTATAAATGGTCTCAATGGATTTTTGTTCAATTATTTAAAAAAGGATTAGCATATAAGGCTACAATGCCAATAAATTATTGTACAGGCTGTAAAGTTGGTCTTGCAAACGAAGAAGTTGTTAATGGAGTTTGTGAAAGATGTGGTAGCCCTGTTGTTCAAAAGGAAAAGAGCCAATGGATGCTTAAAATTACTGATTATGCAGAAAGACTTTTAAATGATTTAGATGATGTTAATTATCTTGAAAAAATAAAAACTCAACAACGTAATTGGATTGGAAGAAGCGAAGGTGCAGAGGTTAAATTCCAAATTTCAAATTCTAATGAATATTTAGAAATTTATACAACTAGACCTGATACTATGTTTGGAGCTACTTATATGGTAGTTGCTCCTGAACATCCTATTATCTCAAAATTAGCAGATAGAATTACTAATATGGAAGAAATTGAAAAATATAAAGAAGATGCTTCTAAAAAATCTGATTTTGAAAGAACTGAAATTGAAAAAGATAAGACAGGTGTTGAAATAAAAGGTATTAGAGCTATAAATCCTGCTGATGGAAAGGAAATTCCTATTTGGATTTCTGATTACGTTTTAATTACTTATGGAACAGGGGCTATTATGGCTGTTCCTGCTCATGATGATAGAGATTTTGCTTTTGCTACTAAGTTTGGATTACCTATTAAACAAGTTATTACAGATAAGGATAATACTGTTTCAGTAGAAAATGAGGCTTATTCTGATAAATCTGATGGTTATTTAATTAATTCGGATTTCTTAAATGGATTATCAGTTAATGAAGCAATTGATAAAATGATTAAATTTCTTGAGGATAAGAATATTGGAACTAAAAAAGTTAATTATAAGTTAAGAGATTGGGTATTCTCTCGTCAAAGATATTGGGGAGAACCAATACCAATGGTATATTGTGAGAAATGTGGATGGGTTCCATTGGATGAAAAAGATTTACCTTTAGTTCTTCCAGAAGTTGAAGAATTTAAACCTGGTGAAAATGGGGAGTCTCCTTTAGCAGCTTTAGATAGCTGGATAAAAACAACTTGTCCTCATTGTGGAGGAACTGCTAACAGAGAAACTGATACAATGCCTCAATGGGCTGGTTCTTCATGGTATTTTTTACGATATATAGACCCTAACAATACTAAAGAATTTGCTTCTAAAGAAGCTCTAAATTATTGGTTACCAATAGATTGGTATAATGGTGGTATGGAGCATACTACTTTACATCTACTTTATTCAAGATTTTGGCACAAATTTTTGTATGATATTGGAGAAGTTCCTACTCAAGAACCTTATGCAAAACGTACTTCACATGGTATGATTTTAGGTGGAAATGGAGAAAAAATGTCTAAGTCTAAAGGCAATGTTGTAAATCCTGATGATATTGTTAAAGATTTTGGTGCAGATGCTTTTAGAACTTATGAAATGTTTATTGGACCTTTTGACCAATCAACTCCTTGGTCTATGGAGAGTTTACGTGGTTGTAGTAAATTTTTAGATAGAGTTTGGAATTTACAAACATTATTAGTAGATGGGGATAGTTATTCTGATGATTTTGATAAAATGATGAATAAGTCTATTAAGAAAATTTCTAGCGATTTTGAAGAAATGAAATTTAATACTGCTGTTGCTACTCTTATGACAATGGTAAATGAGTTTTATAGATTAAAGAGAATTAATAGAGCAGAACTTAATACTTTCTTAATATTATTAAATCCTATAGCTCCTCATGTTTCTGAAGAAATTTATAGTCTAATTGGAAATAATAAAACAATTGCTGAAAGTTCTTGGCCAAATTATGATGAAGCTAAAACTATAGATGATGAAATCGAAATTCCAATTCAAGTTAATGGAAAGTTAAAAGCTACTATAATGATAGTTAAAGACTCTGAAGAAGATATAGTAAAACAATTAGTTCATGAAAAAATTTCTGATATTATTGATGGAAAAAATATTGTGAAGGAAATTTATGTTAAAAATAAGATTTATAATATTGTTGTTAAATGATTTTTAAATATAAAATAATTCTTTTGTAACATTATTTTAATGTATTTGTAATACATTTGTAATATTTATGTTGTATAATTTTAATAGATTATTAAAATCTTAAACTATACTAAGGAGTTTAAATTTACGTATGAGTATAAAATCTGAAATAAAAAAAGAAGGTATTGAGATAATTCGTGCTTTAGATACTTTAACAATAAATTCAATAGCAGCTAATATTGTTAAAACTTTGAAAAATATTTTTCCTGAAAACAATCTTCAGTCACCTAGAATTTTCTCTAATATCATAAAGCTTAATATGTATATTGCAAAACTACCTAAGGGTTGTTCTGCGAAATACTTTTATAAAAATAAATCTATATATTTTAGTCCTGATACCTCTTTTGATAAAATTAGTGACTTAATTGTTCATGAATGTGTTCACTATTTACAGGAGAGAGTAAATAAGTATGGGAAATTAGTGAGGCTAGGTTTTTGTGATTTTACTAATAGTTCTCTTCCTGGAACAGGTTTAAATGAAGCTTCAGTTCAATTACTAGCTTCTAAATGTGTTAATAAACAAACTGAAACCGTTACATATTTTGATCTTACTTTTAATACTATTAGCCCTGATTATTATCCTCTTGAATGTGCATTAGTAAGTCAAATGGCATATCTAGTTGGTGAAGATATATTATTTGATAGTACAATAAACAGTAATGACAATTTTAAAAATCAATTTATATCATTAACCTCTAAAGAGACTTTTGAAATGGTAGAATATAATATTGATTTATTAATAGAAATGCAAGAAACTATTACTAGTTTGACTGCTTATAATGAGGCACATTCCAATTATGTGAATAAAGTTCAAAGAAATTGCAATAGAATAGAAGAATTTAAAGCAGAAATTAAAAAAGTATTTTTAGATACTCAAAATATGATACTTACTGCTTATTTTGATAATACTATAAATTTACTTTATACAAAAGATGCTATCTCTAAATATAGAACTACATTATATAATTTTAGAAATTTACTTGCCGTTTCTGAAGGATATACATATTTTAATGAGTATTATATTTCAAAAATGGCAGATTTAGAATATAAAGCTGATGATCCTACAAGACCTATACAGACTTCTCTTGTGGTTTATAAGGAAAGCTTCTTAAAGACTTTATTTGGTAGATTAAAATATTTGTTGAAATTATCACCTAAACAGTCTTACTCTTCATATTATGAACAGGGATTTAATGACTAAAAGAATTGCCAAAAGGCAATTCTTTTTATATATTTCTTAAATATTTATCTATATTTTCTGCTGCATTTCTTCCTGACCTTGAAGCCCAAGCTACAGTTGATGTTTCTCCACTTATATCTCCTGCACAGAATACTTTTTCATCTGATGTTCTATTGTTTTCATCTGTTTCTATGTATCCCCATTTGTTTCTTTTTAAATCTAAAGAATTTAATACCTCTTCTTCTGGTTTTGAACCAATCGCCATAACTACATAATCTACTGGTATTTCATAATTGCTTCCTTCTATATTTACAGGTTTTAATCTATTCTCTCCTTCTACTTTTATTAGTTCAGTTTTAATACATTCAATTTTTTCTACTCTCTTATCTCCAATAATTCTAACTATATTATTTTGGAATAAGAATTCCACTCCTTCACTTATTGCTTCATCTATTTCTTTTTGCTCAGCTGGCATTTGCTCTCTTGCTCTTCTATATACAACATATACTTTTTTTGCTCCCATTTTATTTATGGTTCTTGAAGTATCCATTGCTGTATTTCCTCCACCATTTACAATAACTATTTTTCCCTTATAATCAGGATGGTTATTATTTTCTAGTAGTTCATTTCCTCCATATACTCCTTCTAAATCTTCTCCTTCAATTCCCATTTTAGTTGATACATTTGCTCCGATTGTAAGTAAAATCGCATCATATTCATTTTTTAATTTCTCTAAAGTGATGTCTTTTCCTAGACTACAATTATATTTTACATTTATTCCTAAGTTTAATATTTTTTCTATTGTCTTATTTAAAATATCTCTTGGAAGCCTAAAATCAGGTATTCCATGTGATAATAGTCCACCTAGTTTATCATATTTTTCATATATTGTAACATCATAACCTTTTCTTCTTAAAAATGCTGCTACCGTAAGTCCTGATGGTCCTCCACCTATAACTGCAACCTTTTTGTCTGACATTTCTTCTGCTTTTGGGATATCCCATTTATTTTGAATTGCCATATCCCCTACAAATGCCTCTAATTCTCCAATTTCTACTGATTCTCCTTTTATTCCTCTTACACATTTTCCTCTACATTGTTTCATATGAGGGCATATTCTTCCACAAACAGGTTGTAATACTGTTGTTTCTAATAAAATATTATATGCTTCTTCATAATTACCTTCTTTTACTTTCCTTATGAAACTTGGTATATCATTCCCCAGTGGGCAACCTGTAGTACAAGGCTTTGTAGGGCAATTCAAACAATAATCTGCTTTTTCTTGTATATTTTCCATAAGTTTGTCCTCTCTCTTTTTTTAGTTTATTTTATTATGATATTAGTCTAATGTCAATATTTCTGAATGTGTATTCGATAAATAACTATCCCCCAGTTAACTGGGGG
>JAAWHY010000028.1 GCA_022795675.1 Clostridia bacterium | reverse complement strand
CACAGTGGATAGCTTGTGTTTCTCTATACGGTTGGCGATATATACCTCCGTTTCGGACTTTCACCGATTAGCTAAACAACATGCCTGTCGTACTAAAAATTTACCCTATAATTATTATAGGGTATTTTGTTATTTAATTTATATTATTTTGTTCCAAATATCCTATCTCCTGCATCGCCTAATCCTGGTACTATATATCCAATATCATTTAAGTGATCATCTATTTTTCCACAGTAGATTTTAACATCTGAATGTTCTTTTTGCATTCTTTTAATTCCTTCTGGTGCTGCTATAACACATAAAAATTTTATATCTTTTACTCCCTCATCTTTTAACATTTGTATTGCTGCACATCCAGAACCTCCTGTTGCAAGCATTGGATCTATTATTATTATTTCTTTATCTCTTATATTTTTTGGCATTTTAAATAAATATTTTACTGGTTCTAATGTTTCTTCATTTCTATATAAACCAATATGCCCTATTTTAGCATTTGGTATCATTTTTACTATTCCATCTATCATTCCTGTACCTGCTCTCAATATTGGAACAAAAACATAATGGTTTTCATTCAAGCTGTTTACAGTCATTTTTGTTATTGGAGTTTCAATTTCTTCTTCATATATTTTTGCATCTTTCATAGCTTCATAACATAAAAATAATGTTATTTCTGAGATTAGTTCTCTGAACTCTTTTGTTCCTGTTTTTTTATTTCTTAATATTCCTAGTTTATGTTCTATTAGTGGATGTTTTATTTCAATAACTTCCATAATTTCTCATTCCCTTCTATCCTATTTCATTCAAATTATATTATATTGTATTTTATTTTGCAATACCTTTAGATAATCATATCATTTTTGTATATTTTTCTTTTTTTGGTAAATAATTTTATTAAATATATTTTATAGAAAGGTTGATTTATGAGCAATTTTTTAAATACAATACGTAATATATTTGAATATAAAGAAGAACAATCCTATGACTTTGTTTTACTTGACACACCTGTAGACCAACAGACAACAGACTTTTACTCTACCATTACTGAAAAAGTTTCTACAGTTTGTGATAAAAATATTGAATTTATTAAGGATAAATATTCTACTTTAATAAATAGTGATATTAAAATTCGTGAATTCTATCTTAATGTTCAAAATAAACAATATAAGTCATTTATTTTTTATATTGATGGAATGATTAATGCTGATTCTATTAATCATTTTGTTTTAAATCCATTAATGTTAAAAAATAAATCTAACACTGATACTTCTAAAGATCAAGTTTTAACTGCTCTAAATAAAGTTACTATTGTTAGAGAACCTGATATTCAATCATATATAATGGATTCCCTTATGCCTCAAAATGATGTTAGTACATCAAAAGATTTTTCAGATATATTTTATAAGGTTAATACTGGTGTATCTGCCCTTTTTGTTGATACAATACCAACATGTTTTTTAATTGATGCTAAAGGGTTTGAAAAAAGAAGTATACCTGTTCCACAAAATGAATTTGTAATTCGTGGTTCCCAAGAAGCTTTTATTGAATCTGTTCGTACAAATACTTCTCTAATTAGGAGATTAATTAATAGTGAAAATCTAATTATAGAAAACTGTACAGTTGGAGCAATAAATAAAAATACTTGTTGTGTTTGCTATATGAAAAATATTGCAAATCCTGATTTAGTAGCAGAAGTTAAATATAGAATTAATAATTTAGGTGTTGATGCAATTACTTCCTCTGGTGAACTTGAACAATTAATAAAAGATTCTAAATTTGCACTTCCTCAAATTATAGCTACTGAAAGACCAGATCGAGTATCACATTACTTATTAGAAGGACGAGTTGCAATTATTATAAATGGAACTCCTTATGTTTTAGTTGCTCCTCGGCGTTTTTACAGATTTTCTTTCATCAGCTGAGGATATAAATTTACAATATCAGTTTACAAATTTACTAAAACTTATAAGATTTTTTGCATTAATTATAACATTAACCCTTCCTGGTTTTTATATTGCTATTACTACATTTCATCAAGAAATAATACCTACTGAATTATTATTTGCAATTGTATCTTCTAGAAGTGCTGTTCCGTTTCCTATTATTTTTGAAATAATACTTATGGATTTATCTTTAGAATTAATAAGAGAATCTGGAGTACGTGTTCCATCTTCTTTAGGTCAAACTATTGGAATTGTTGGACGGTCTGATTCTAGGAGATGCAGCAGTTAGTGCAAATATAGTAAGTCCTATTTTAGTAGTTGTTGTTGCTCTTACTGGTCTAACTGCTTTTGCTATTCCTGATTATTCGTTTGGGTTCCATATTAGGATAGCAAGATTTATTTATGTTTTTGCTGGTTACTTTGCTGGTTTCTTTGGTTTAGCATTTGTATTTTTTATACATTTAGGAATTTTTGCATCAATAGATTCTTTTGGAGTATCTTATCTAAGTCCACATGCTCCTTTTACAATGAATAATACTGATGGATATTTATTATCTCCTATTTGGAAAAGAGAGGATAGAAATTCTTTCTTAGATACTAAGCGTAAGAAAAGAGAAGAACATGTTAGTATGAAATGGAAATTTGGAGGTAAAAGTTAGTTTTAAAAAGATCTAAAAATCTTTTATAACTATATGTACCTTTGAAAAGAAAGGAATGAATTTTATATGAATTCTTATAAATTAAAATTACTAGAAGGTATTGCTATTGTTTTGACAATTCTTTTATCGCATATTTTATTATCTGTTCCCAGTGAATTAGCGACTACAACAGCTTCATCTACATTATTAAATATTGTTTTTGTTACAATAATAACATTAGTTTTCTTTTTAATAATATATAAATTATTCTCCCTATTTCCAGGATGTAATATAATAGATATTTCTGAATTTCTTGGTGGAAAAGTTTTTAAATTTATCTATGGAGTTTGTTATATTGCTTATATTCTAGTTTTATCTTCTATAATGATTAGATTATTTGCAGAGGGACTTGCACTTATATCTTTTTCACATATAGATGTTGATTTTATAATGCTTACATTTGTTATTGCTGTTGGAATTTTAAATTCTTTTGGATTAAAGGCTATATCTAGATTAAACTTAATTATAATTCCATTAATGATTTTAAGTATTGTTTTTATCTTTTTTGGCTCTTTTGGAGAATACACATTTCAAAGGGTATTTCCTCTTTTAGGATATGGATTAAAGGAAACCTTTGTTGATGGAATTAGCAATATATATTCTTTTAGTGGTTTATATGTATTATTCTTTATATTCCCACTATTAACTAAAATATCTGAGTTTAAAAAAATTGGTATTGCAAGTATTTTATCATATTCTTTTTTCTTATTATTATCTGTAGCTGCTTTACTTTTCTCTATTCCACAAATTGCAAATACCACTTCTCCTCTATCCTTATATGTACTTGCTAGACAAATAAGTCTTGGAGATTATATTCAAAGTATTGATGCAATATTTTTATTAATTTGGATACCTTTTATGCTCGCATATTTATCGACAAATATACATTTTGCTCTTACCACATTTAAACAATTGACTAATATAAAATATATATCTGGTATAGTTTATTGTTTTTGTGCTGTAATTTTTGTTATTGCTCTTGTTATAAAAAATATGTCAGAAATAAATATATTAAGTAATGTTGTATATAAATATCTTTCAATAGGTTTCGTATTTGTTTTAAGCCTTGTAATACTAATTTTAGCTTGTTTGAAAAAATTAATATTAAAAATACTTAAAAAGGAGGCAACATTTAATGTTTAAAAAAATGTTTTATGTAATGGGTATTATTATTTTTTGTGCTGTTGCCTTTAGTGGATATTTACATGAACAAGATATTAATGATTTAGCTTATGTAATAGCTGTTGGGTTTGATGTTGGAAATGATGATAAATTAAAATTAACATTTCAAATTTCTATTCCTTCTGGTAATAGCTCTGGTTCTAGTGGTGGCGGTGGTTCTAGTAGTAGTGAAAAAGGTGTGAGTGATACTTTAAATCAAACCGTTGAATGTAATAGTTTTAATTCTGGATTGAATACTGCAAATAATATCATAAGTAAAAGACTTAATTTATCACATTGTAAATTTATCATATTTTCTGAAGAACTAGCTTCTCTTGGTATTTTAGACTACATTTATACATTGGAAAATAATATTGAATTACGTTCTAATTGTAATATATTAGTTTCTACTTCTACTGCAGAAGAATTTATTAATAGTTCAACACCTATTCTAGAACACTCTACTTCTAAATATTATGAAATAATAACTACTTCTAGTAAATATAGTGGTTATACTTCTAATGCAACATTAAATTCTGTATATACTTCTATTGTTGATGATTTTAGTGAAACTTCTACTATGCTTGGTAATGTTCAAAAAGAAGAAGAAAGTTCAAAGGATGAAAGTTCTTCTAGTGAAGAAAGTTCTTCAGGAGAAGGTGGTTCTTCGGACGGTGAAAATTCTTCTGGAGGAAACAGTTCTTCAAGTGGTCAAACATCATCGAAAGATGGTATGGCATCTGATATTATAATTGGAGGTATGGCTGTTTTCAAAAAGGATAAATTAGTTGGTACACTTTCTAAAGAGGAAACTGTTCCATATCTAATTGTAACAGATAAATTAAAGGAATGTGTTGTTTCAATACCTAGTCCTTTTTCAGAGGGTAATTATATAGATTTACACATTTATGATTTTTCTAAAACTAAAAATAGTGTAAAATTGGATAGTTCTGGTCCTCAGATTACTACTAATGTAACTTTAAAATCTACTATCCTTTCTAATGATTTTGATTTTGACTCTTCTTCAAACGAGGATATTGAGAAAATCATATCTGCTGCTTCTGATTATTTTAAAGAGCAAATTACGAATTATTATGAAAAGACTGCAAGAGAGTTTAAATCCGATATTACTGGATTAGGAAAACATGCTGTATATAAATTTCCAACAATAGATGATTGGGAAGAATATAACTGGTCTGAAAAATTTGAAACTGCAACTTTTGATGTAAATGTTCAGGTTAATATTGAATCAAGTTATTTCATTTCATAGTGTTTTTGGGACAGAGATAAAAAAATAGCAATTTGTGTTTGTATAAGAACCCTCAGTCACTGCGTGACAGCTCCCTTAAATAAGGGAGCCAAGGGCGTAGAGAACATCTTGCCTCCCTTACCTAAGGGAGGTGGCAGCCGAAGGCTGACGGAGGGTTTTTAGAGCCAATTCACCCCTACAAACACCAATTTATATATTTAAAAGGAGGTATATTATTATGCATTTTATTATTTTTCTTTTCTCTATTTATGCTTTTATTGAGACTATGTCTTATGGAATTTTTGAATACAAAAAAAATTCCAACAAAATCGCTGGAATTTTTATATGCATACTTGCATTTTTTACATTAATAGTTCCTAATTTAATTTTACATTAGTTATTATCTTTAGCTGATTCTTTTAATAATTCTAACTGAGATATTAATAACGATTCCATTTTTGCTTTATATATATCAAATTGCTTTTGTAAATCATCTAACTCTTTTTGCTTTAAAATTATTTCTCCTTCAACATTTTTTAGTGCTTCTTTTGCTTTTATTTGTGCTTCTGCAATAATAGCATCTGCTTGCTTTTGAGCTGTTTTCTTAACTTCATCTGCTGTTGTTTGTGCCATTAATAATGTATTTTGTAATGTTGATTCTATTGATTGATATCTATTTAAGTCATTTGATAATTTCTCAGTTCTTCCTCTGTTTTCTGTTGCTTCTTTATATATTTTTTCATATTCCGCTGTTAATTCATCTAAAAAGTCATCTACTTCTTCAACACTATAACCATTTAAAACTTGTTTTGAGAATTTTTTATTTTCTATATCTAACGGTGTAATCATGTTTTCTCCCTCCTCTTATATTGCATATACACATAAGGACAGTCTTTAAGGATCTGCCCTCTAAAATTAGCTATCTTGTTAATTATTTAAGCCATGATACTGAAAGCTTATTTTTCATTTCTTCTCTTCCTGTTTCATTTGATATTTCATAATTTGTTGGAGCTATTAAGAATATTGAATTAGATACTTTTTGTATATGTGCATCTAAAGCATAAACTCCTCCACTTATAAAATCAACTATTCTTCTTGCTACATCTTTATTTACATATTCAAGATTTACTATGCAAGATTTCTTTTCTTTTAAAAATTGGCATATTTCTTCTGATTGTTCAAATGTTGTTGGTTGAGAAATTACCATTTTTATTTGTTGAGCTTGTGGCATATTCACCACTTTTGCTCTTCTATTTCCAAATAATTTCTTTCCTTCTAATTCTTCTTCATCTTCATCTTCATAATCAGTGCTGTATCCTTTGCTACTTAATACTTCTTCCTCTTCTTCTTCATAGTCTTCTGATGTAAAAAGTTCTAAAACTTTATTCATTATCCCTGCCATCTTATACCTCCTACACGTTTCATTCGTGATTTTATACATATAGTATCTAACTTTTTGATTTATTTGTCAATACTTTTTTTGATTGTAATAAACTTTTAATATTTTTGTAACATTTTTGTAATATAATAATAGGGCATGGTGGTGCCTCTTCTAATAGGTATTCCTTCAAACGGTGCCCCTACAACAGCATAATCCATTTTTCCTATAATAATAAAAAAGGACATATACAATGCCCTTTATATATTTATGCAAGACCATATTTTTGTTTGAATTTTTCTGCTCTTCCCCCAGTTGTATTTTGTTTAATGTTTCCTGTCCAAAATGGATTGCATTTTGAGCAAATATCAACACTCATAGATTTTTTTGTTGATTTTGTTTTCATAACGTTTCCACAAGCACAGGTAATTGTACTTTCTATAAATTCAGGATGTAAATCTTGTTTCATTTTGTGTTCACCTCTTCCTTATCTTTTCTATGATTTTAAACTTTTATTTTTCAACAGTATTGTTATTTTTCTCCTGTTGTAACATATATTTTGCTGACTCAAGAGCTTCTGTTTTTAATGAGGTTTTATTTATTAGCTTTAAAGTTATATTAAATAAAACTGCTATTATTAAAATAACAAATCCTATTTGTTTCCAATATTTTGCTAACATATAAACATCACCCCTCCAAAACACATAACAATATATACTATTATAGCTATTTTTTATGTTTTTGTCAATAAAAATCTTGTATTTTTTTATTTAATATGCTATTATCATTATATTAACAATTTGGGAGGCATTATTATTTTAATGGAAAAATTAAAAAAATTAATAAAAAAATTTTGCACACGTGAGGTTATTTTATATATAGTTTTTGGTGTATTAACTACTTTTGTAAATATTCTATCATTTATGATTTTATCTTCAATATTTCATATAGAAGAAAACTTTGCAAGTAATGTTGGTATTGTTATTGCAGTACTATTTGCTTATTTTACTAATCGCAAATTAGTATTTAATTCAACTGCTTCTACATTTATTGAAAAACTTAAAGAATTTGGTAAATTTATTTTAGGTAGAGCTTTTACAATGATAGTAGAATCTGTTGGTTTTTGGCTTTTATTTTCAATTTTTAATATTACTTATTTTGACGGCTTAGTTAGTAAATTGATTATAAGTGTTGTAGTCATAATTTTAAATTTCTTTATAAGCAAATTTTTTGCATTTAAAAAATGATCACTTGGAACATAGTGGACTGGCAATGCTCGTCCCTACAGTTTGAATTTTCTTGTTTTAAAACAAAATTTTATATTCGGGGGCTAATCTTATTTTAGGAGGCCCTTTTTATGTTCAAATATTTTTTTAATACAGTTTTATTATCTTTTATCTTTCTTCTTATTATTTCTATTTTTATTCCGTTTTTCTCGTCTATACCTGTCACTTTATCTGAAGAGTACTATTTACTATATAATATCAACCTTTCCGCAATTTCTTCCAGTATATTTGGGTTTTATTGGCCACTTCCTTATAATCACAGAATTTCTTCTTATTTTGGTCATAGAGTCTCTCCTACTACTGGTGCTTCTAGTTATCATCAGGGGATTGATATTCCTGCTAGTGAAAATACTTATTTTTTATCTATTATGGATTCTAAAGTAGTTTCTACTGGATTTAGCGGTAGTGGAGGTTATACTATAGTTTGCGTAAGTGGTTCTTATAGAATTTCTTATTGCCATGTTTCTCCTAAATTTTTAGTTTCTGTTGGTGATTCATTAGTTGCTGGTCAAGTAATTGGTCAAGTAGGTCCAAAATATGTTTATGATGTTGTTGGTAATCCTTATCATGATGCCACTGGAAGACCTACAAATGGCTCTACTACTGGATGTCATTTGCATATTACTATTAAACTTGATGGTAATGCTGTTAATCCTTTGGATTATATTGAGGTATAAAAAGTTGAAAAAGAATTGCCATTTGGCGTAGCTGAAACAGCATAGCGTGAAAAATTTATGAAATAAATTTTGCTCGCTGAAAAAGTTCATCGAAAGAAAATCATCAACGTACACCAGTATGCCTCCGGTATTTCTTTCTTGAACGCCTAGTCAAATAACAATTCTTTTTCAAATAAATTTTTATCTTGAATAAAGATAATTATATATTCTTTAAACTCTCTCCATATATTCGCCTGTTCTTGTATCAATTTTTATAACATCTCCAATATTAATGAACATTGGCACACTTATCTCTAATCCATTTTCTAATGTTGCTGGTTTTCCTGATGTAGTTGTAGTGTTTCCTGCAAATCCTGGCTCTGTATATGTTACTTCTAGTTCTACAAACATTGGTGGTTCAACAGCAAATACTTTTTCTTTAAATGAGAGTATTTTTACATTCATGTTTTCTTTAATGTATTTTAAACTATCTCCTAATTGTTCTGCATTAAGAGGCATTTGTTCATATGTTTCATTATCCATAAAATAATATAAGTCTCCATCATTATACAAATATTGCATTTCTCTTTTTTCTATTTCTGCACCTTGTAATTTTTCTGATGGATTAAATGTTCTTTCAAGAACTGCACCAGTAATTACGTTTTTTATTTTTGTTCTTACAAATGCTGCTCCTTTTCCTGGTTTTACATGTTGGAATTCTACTACTCTAAATACTGAATTATCTAGTTCAAATGTATTTCCATTTCTTAAATCTCCAGCCATATACACTTCTGCCATTTAAAATCTCTCCTTTTTATTATCTTTATATCTTTTACCCTATTATAATACTATATATCTCTTGAAAAAACAATAGTTATTCGATAATTTTTATGGAAATTCTAGATAACTATATACCCTTTATCTGATTTTGTTAATGGTTCACAACCAGATTTTGTTATTAATACAGTGTCTTCTATTCTTACCCCAAATTTTCCTGGTATATATATTCCAGGCTCATCTGTTACTACCATATTTTCTTTTAATAAAATCTCTTTTCTAGAACTAATTACAGGTTCTTCATGTACATCTAATCCTACTCCATGTCCTAAGGCATGTGGTAATTCATATTTATGTATTTTAAAGTCGTTGTCAACCATTTTAAATAATATTTTTGTATTTGCACCATCATACATCTCTTCAAGTGTCTGTTTTTGATTTTTTAAAACTAAATTATAGACATCTTTTATATATTCTTGTACATATCCCACAAATATGGTTCTTGTCATATCTGAACAATATCCATTATATTTACATCCAAAGTCTAAGGTTATTATATCTCCTTTTTGGATAGTTTTATCTGTTGGAATAGCATGAGGTTTTGATGAGTTTATTCCTGATGCAACTATAGAGTCAAAAGCCAGTCCATCTGCTCCATTTGCAGTAAAATATCTTTGTATTTCATAAGATATTTCTTTTTCTGTCATACCTACTTTTATAAAATTTAGTAAGTGTGTAAAACAACTATCAGTTATTTCACATGCTTTTTTTATATTTTCAATTTCCTCTTTATCTTTTGCTACTCTTTGTTTTTCTACTATGTTTTCTGTTTCCACAAAATTATTTATTCTATATCTGTGCATATATTCTTTATATTTGGAGTATGTAACATATTGCTCTTCAAATCCAACATTTTCACAGAAAGTAAAAAAATTCTGGTAATCTTCTGATGTTACATCTTTTATATCATTGACTATTATTTCATCCATTATAGTTAATGTTGATTGCACCATCTCTATATATCTTGAATCTGTAATGTATATATTTTCTCTTCTAGTCAATAATAAAATTCCTTCAGCATCAATTCCTATTAGATACTTTATATTTACTGGATTTGACACTATCATTCCTTCTATATCTTGAGCTTTTAAGCTATTTCTTAAGCATTGCAATCGTGGATTCATATAATCCCCTCCTCTATAAATCTTATATTATCCATGCCCTAGAGTAAATATTTGTAGTAATAAGTTCAATAGATAGTTTAGTGGTACAAATATTGCTATATAACATGATATTACAATAAATGGTCCAAATGGAATATATTCACTAGCTTTTTTTCGTCTAAGAATTATTAATATGATACTTAATATAGCTCCAATTAAGAAAGACATAAATATAATAGATACCATGCTTGCAAATCCAAAATATAGTCCTAGTGCTGCCATAAATTTTACATCTCCATATCCCATTGCTTCTTTCCCTGCTATTAGTCCTCCTATTAATGTTATTACAAAAAATGTTCCTCCTCCAACTAGCATTCCTTCAATAGCATTTATTGCAAAGTTTATATCTGATATTCCTCCAATTACAGCTATAATTAAGCCGATTTCAAATATAGTTAGATTTAGTCTATTAGGTATTATATGTAATTTATAGTCTATATAAAATGCAGATATTAGCATTGGCGATAATATTAAATACTTGTATAAATTAATGTTATCACTAAATCTCTTTTGCATTCCATATATATATAGTATTATTACATATATTATTGAGTTTAATAGCATTAACGGATAATTTAATTTTAGTTCTTTAAAAAATTCCATGGTAAATATTTTCTTTTTCTCAGGTAGCCTCTTGTTACACCAATCCATAAATTGACCAATTAGCATACCAATAATTGCAAATAGTACATAATATAATATATGAACATCATTTATATACATTTATTTTTCCTCCGTACTTTTTATATATTTTCTTATGAATATATTTTCTATTGGTCTTTTTATTCTAGTATACCATAAATCTTTTTTATTTACTGGTTGTACAAGTATTGGTATCATTTTTACTCTATTTGCTCCAATAATATCTGTAAATAATTGATCTCCAACTACTGCAATTTCTTTACTATTTTTTATTTCTAATAAATTTTGTGCTCTATAAAATCCTTTTTTAAATGGCTTTCTAGCGAAATGTATATATGGTATTTCTAATTCTTTTGCTACATCTTTTGCTTTTTCTTCATGATTTGTATTAGATAAAATACACATTTTTATTCCTTGTTTTTTTAAATTATCGCACCATGCATCTGCACCTTCTAGTATTTTTCTGTTTATATCTATTAAAGTATTATCAACATCTAAAATTAAACCTTTTATATTATTCTTCCTTAGCAAATCTATACTTATTTCTTTTACATTTTTTAAATAAAATTTTGGATATAAAATCACTTTTGTTCTCCTTAACTATTTTATTGTTTGTATTATATATTAAACTTAAAACTATATCAATAGTTTTGATAATTTTATATGAACATATTCTTGATATTCTATTTTATCTGATAGAAATTCATTTAATTTTATAGGATCTTCTATCAGTTCTTCTTTTTGTATCTTTTTCAATGTTTTAATGTGATATTCTAGTTTAGATGCTCTTATTTTGTCTTTTGTTTTCCATACGATTTCAATTTTTTTAACATTATGACTTGAGGTATATTTTGCACCTTTTTTGCCTTTTTCCAAGTGTTCTTTCATTCTTCTATCTAAATCTGTTGTTATTCCTGTATATAAAGAATTGTCCTCACATCTAATAATATATATATAATATTCTTTATTATTCTTTAATTTATTTTCCATTTTTATTTTTTCCTTATAAAAAATAAAAGGGCACAGTGGTGTGATGTCTTATGTGTATTCCCTCAAACGGTGCCCCTACAACTTTATTAAAATATAAAAAATGGACATGAATGGTAAGATACCAAGTCATGTCATTTTGTCTTAATCTCCTAAAGATATTCCTATATTTCTTGCTGTTTTTACCAAGTCATCATCCATTGTTACTCTTCTTATATTGCTATTTTCTGTATTTCCTGATACTGCTCCAATTTCTTTGTTGTTTCCAACAACATCCTCTAATGATACTGAGTCTAATTTTCCATTTTTTAATACCGCTAATACTCCAAATTTTCCTTCTAATGCTAATTCCATTGCTTTCGCACCATATTTTGTTGAAAGTACTCTATCATACGCTGTTGGAGTTCCTCCTCTTTGCATATATCCTAAAGTAGTATTTCTAGATTCTAATCCTGTTAATTCTTCTAATTGTTTTGCTACTGTCTCTCCAACTCCACCAAGTTTTGTGTTATCGACTCCTGACCCATTATCTCTTAAACCTTTTACTGTTATCTCTCCATTTATTGGTTTTGCCCCTTCTGCTACTACTACAAGACTAAATCTTTTTCCTACATTTATTCTAGATTTTATTTTTTCTGCTACTTTGTTTAAATCATAAGGTATTTCTGGAATTAAAGCAACATCTGCTCCTCCTGCTATTGAAGCTTCTAGTGCAATCCATCCAGCATATCTTCCCATAACCTCTAATACCATTATTCTATGATGTGTTTCTCCTGTTGAATGTAATCTATCAAGTGCTTGCATTGCAACTGATACTGCTGTATTATATCCAAATGTAATATCTGTACAGGCTACATCATTGTCTATTGTTTTAGGAACTCCTATAACATTAAGTCCTTTTAAAGAGAAATCTCTAGCTGATTTTTGTGTTCCATCTCCTCCTAATGTAAATATACAATCAAATCCTGCAGATTTAACATTTTCAACACATACATCTGATAAGTCTTTATATACTGTTTGTCCATTTTCTTCTACTTTGTAATGGAATACATTTGAGTTTGTTGATGAACCTATAACTGAACCACCTTTGTGTAAAATTCCTGATGCAGTTGTTGCTGAATCTAATTTTATATAACTATTTTCTAATAGTCCTTTATACCCTTCTATATATCCATAGCACTCTATTCCATTATTTTCTGCTGTTTTTACAATTCCTCTTATTACAGCATTAAATCCTGCTACATCTCCACCATTTGCTAAAATTGCTACTTTTTTCATACTTTTATCATTTCCCTTCTTGTTTACCATATGGCTTATTTCTATATTATTATATCAATTTTCAAAAAAAATACAATATTTTTTAGCGATTTCATATTATAATTTTCCTTAACATGGATGCCCCTACATTAATATGCAATATTTTATAATAAATATAAATTAACATTTATATATATATCTTCATTAATTTCATATTTCCATTTAATGTATATTCTCCTAATTCTGCTGGAATTAAGAATACACTACCTATCTGTATGTCTTTTTCAAATTTGTTTGTTTTAATATTTCCATTTCCTTCTAAAACTATATAAACTATAAATGTTTCTATATTAGATTTTTCAGTTATGTTATCTTTTATATTTATTAAATCTATACTGAAATTGTTTGAGTTATATATATTATCTGTATTATCAATATTACTATAATTATAAACTTTAGTTTTATTGTGTAATTTTATTACTTGAAGTGCTTTTTCTGTATGTAATTGCCTTGGTTTTCCGTCTAATCCAATTCTGTTCCAATCATATACTCTATATGTAACATCACTACTTTGCTGAATTTCGCATAATACCATTCCACCACATATTGCATGAATTGTTCCAGCTTGTATTGATATAAAATCTCCTCTATTAACATTAACATATTTTACATTTTGTTCTATATTTTTTAGTGCTTCTTTTAAATTTTCTTGTTTTATATCCTCTTTAAATCCATAAACAATTTTTGCTTCTTTTTTACAGTCCATTATATACCAAACTTCATTTTTTCCAGAATCGTTTTCATATTTCTTAGCATATTCATCATCTGGATGTACTTGTATTGATAAATTTTCTTTAGCATCTATAAATTTTACTAATATTGGAAATCTATCCATTTCTAAACATTTGTTACCAAATATTTCTTTTTTTCTATTTTTATCATTAAATAATTCATATAAGTTTTCATTATTAAATATATCATTTAATATTGTACTTATTCCATTATTATGTGCTGATATTTCCCAGCTTTCTCC
>JAAWHY010000027.1 GCA_022795675.1 Clostridia bacterium | reverse complement strand
TAATACGAGTAAAATTTACTTTGCAAATTTTCCACGCATTATTTCAATATTCGCAGAGTATTTAATATGGTAATTATTGTAACTCCGACGTCTGCGAATACTGCTTGCCACATATTTGATAGTCCAAGTATTGATAGTGCTAATATTATTATTTTTATTCCTATTGAAAATAATAGGTTTTGCTTTATTATTTTGTTGGTTTTTTTAGATATTCCTATTCCTTCTATTATTTTACTTATTTCATCTGTCATTAATACTACGTCTGATGCTTCAATTGCTGATTGTGCTCCTACTCCTCCCATTGATATTCCTATGTCTGCTCTTGCTAATACTGGACTATCATTTATTCCATCTCCTACAAAGGCTACCTTTTTTCCTTTTTGATTTTGCTTTATTATCTTTTCTAGTTCTTCAAATTTATCTTGTGGAAGCATTTGTGATTTTACTTCTTTTATTCCTGATTTTTTTGCAATTGCTTCTGCGGTCTCTTTTGTATCTCCTGTAAAGATTCTATTTGTAATTCCAAGTTTGTTTAGCTTCTCTATATTTTCTTTTGTATTTTGTTTTATTTTATCTTCTAATATTATTGCTCCTTTTGCTATGTTGTCTATTGATAGATAAATTACTGTTCCTGTTGTTTTTATTTCTTTTATTTTATCTTTTGATGTACCTTCAATAAATTTTTTGTTTCCTATTTTTATTTTTTTGCTTTCAATTTCATATTCTATTCCTTTTCCAGAAATCTCTTTTAAATTTCTTACTTTACTTGTATCTATTTCTTTTGAGTATTTATTTATAATCGATTTTGCTAATGGATGATTTGAATAGTTTTCTCCTAATGCTACATATTTTAACACATCTTCTTCTGATAATTCACTTTCTAATGTATTTATTTCTGAGACTTCAAATACGCCTGTTGTAATTGTTCCTGTTTTATCGAATATTATATTGTTAATATCTTTTAACCCATCTAAAAAGTCACTTCCTTTTATTAAAATTCCTTTCTTAGAGGCTTTCCCTATTCCAGAAAAATATGATAATGGTACAGATATCGCAATAGAACATGGACATGCAATTACTAAGAAGGTTAATGCTCTATAAATGCTTTCTGAATAATTAATTCCCTGTACTAGTATAGGCATAAATATCGCTACTATTAATGCTAATATAATTACAATAGGGGTATATATTTTTGCTAGCTTTGATACATAAGTTTCTGTTTTTGCTTTTTTATCTGTTGCCTTTTCGACTAGTTCTAAAATTCTGTTTACTGTTCCGTTTTCATAAATAGTTGTTACTTTAATTTCTATTAATCCATTTTGGTTAATGCTTCCTGAAAGTACAGAACTATCTTTTGATACTTCATATAATTTTGTTTCTCCAGTTAATGCTGATGTGTTTAAAGATGCATTTCCTGAAATTACAATACCATCTAAAGGTATTTCTTCTCCTTCTTTAACAATTATTGTATCTCCTATTTTTACCTCTTGTGGTTCTACTTGTTTTGTTTCTCCATTTTCTCCTTTTAAATTTGCATATTTTGGTTTAATGTCCATTAAATCTTTGATGGATTTTCTTGATTTTGAAATTGCCTTTGCTTCTAATACCTTTCCTATTTCAAATAAAAGTATTACCATTAGACCTTCTAGTATTTCACCTACTAAATATGCACCTATACATGATATTACCATTAATAGATTTTCATCTATTATTTTTCCTCTTAATTGTTTAATTGATTTTATAAAGGTTCTATATAGTAATATTGCATAAGCTCCAACTGTAAAAATATTTGATAATATTTCATTTGGTATAATTTTTGAAAGTCCTATAATTGCTAATATAATTCCTATTGATAATCTTATTATTCCATAATCTCTGCTTTCTTTTTTATCCTCTTCTGGTAATTTTATTGTACAATCAGGTTCTATTTTTGCTACTACTTTTCTTATTTCTTCTAAAGTATTTTCTAATTCAGATTCTAATGTGATTTTCCCTGTTCCAAAGTTTACAATACAGTTTTGAATTCCGTTTATTTTATTTATTGCCTCTTCTACTTCTTTTGCACATGCTGCACAGTCTAAATCTATAATGTCATATTTATACTTCTTCAATATGTTCACGTCCCTTCATTAATATTTCTATTACATGCTCATCATCTAAACTATAAAAAACATTTTTCCCTTCTTTTCTATATTTTACTAGTTTAGATTGTTTAAGAATTCTTAACTGATGTGATATTGCACTTTGTGTAGTTTTAGTTATAAATGCTATCTCTCCTACACATAATTCCTTTTCTTTTAATGCACAAATTATTTTCATTCTTGTAGAATCAGCAAACATCTTAAATAATTCTGCTAAGTCAAATATTTTATCGTCCTCTGGTAATAATTCTTTTACTTTGTCTACTATATCTAGTCTTATAATATTTTGCTCTTGCATTTCTTCATTATTTTCTTTTTCCATGTTCTATCTCCTTCATTTTAATATATGAGCATTCGTTCATATATATTATATGATTATTAATTTTATATGTCAATATATTTATAAAAATTTTCTTGGATATGTTTATATATAGAAACTCCCAACAAAGTTTTCACTCTGTTGGGAGTTCGTGTGGTTTAAACTAATGCGTTTCAAATATTTTACATTCCTAAGGTTATTTCATCTTGTAAGGCTTGTTTTATCTTAATATTTTTTTATCTTACAATTAAAGTGATTTCTTCGAAGAACGGGCGATTAATAATCGCCCCTACATCTCACTTCTCACATCTCTCTACTCAATTAATACATTCCATTCATATCTGGAGCTTGTGTATTTCCTCCACAGTTACATTTCTCTTCTTTTTTGTCTGTTACTATACTTTCTGTTGTAAGTACCATAGATGCTATGCTTGCTGCATTCTGAAGTGCACTACGAGTTACTTTTGTTGGATCTACTATTCCTACTTTTTTCATGTCTACATATTCTTCGTTTGCTGCATCAAATCCAAATCCTTCTTTGTTTGATTTTACATTCTCTAGTATTACTGCTGGTTCTAGTCCTGCATTTCTTGCTATTTGTTTTACTGGTTCTTCAAGTGCTTTTAAAACTATTCTTGCACCTAATTTTTCATCGTCATTTAATTCTTTTACAAGGTTTTCTACTTTTGGAATAGCATTTACATAGGCTGTTCCTCCTCCTGCTACTATTCCTTCTTCTACTGCTGCTTTTATAGCAGATAGAGCGTCTTCTACTCTTAGTTTCTTGTCTTTCATTTCTACTTCTGTTGCTGCTCCTACTTCTATTACCGCTACTCCTCCTGCAATTTTTGCTAGTCTTTCTTGATATTTTTCTTTATCAAATGAACTCTTTGTCTCTTCCATCTGTACTTTTATTTGTTTTATTCTCTCTGCTATTTGCTCTTTATCTCCTGCACCATCAACAATTATTGTATTTTCTTTTTGTACTTTTATTTGTTTTGCTCTTCCTAATTGTTCTATTGTTGTATCTTTTAATTCTAATCCTACTTCAGATGTTATAACTTCTCCTCCTGTTAATATTGCAATGTCTTGTAGCATTTCTTTTCTTCTATCTCCATATCCTGGTGCTTTTACTGCTACAACATTTAATACTCCTCTTAGTTTGTTCAATATTAATGTGGATAATGCTTCACCTTCTATATCATCTGCAATTATTACTAATTTACCAGATTGTTGCATTAATCCTTCTAATAATGGTAATATTTCTTGTATATTTTCAATTTTCTTGTCTGTTATTAATATATATGGATTTTCTATTATTGCTTCCATTTTTTCTGTGTCTGTTACCATATATGGTGATACATATCCTTTATCAAATTGCATTCCTTCAACAACTACTACATCTGTTTCTGAGGTTTTAGATTCTTCAATTGTTATTACACCATCTTTTGAAACTTTCTCCATTGCATCTGCAATTAAGTTTCCAACTTCTTTGTTATCTGCTGATATACTTGCAACTCTTGCTATATCTTCTCTGCCATTTACTGGTGAACTTATTTCTTTTATTGCTTCTACTGCAACATTTACAGCTTTATCTATTCCTCTTTTTATTGCCATTGGGTCTCCCCCTGCTGCTACATTTTTTACACCTTCTTTTATCATGCTTTGTGCTAAAACTGTTGCTGTTGTAGTTCCATCTCCTGCAACATCATTTGTTTTTGTAGAAACTTCTTTTACTAGTCTCGCTCCCATGTTTTCAAATGCATCATCTAACTCTATGTCTTTTGCTATTGTAACTCCATCATTTGTAATTAGTGGTGCTCCAAAACTTTTGTCTAATACTACATTTCTTCCTTTTGGTCCTAGTGTGACTTTTACTGTGTCTGCAAGTTTATTTACCCCTTCTAATAATTTTTTTCTGGCGTCTTCACCATATAATATTTCTTTTGACATTTTTAATTACCTCCTTATTTTAATTAGTAAAATAAACATTTTATGGGCATAGTGGTGTCATGTCTTATAGGTATTCCCTCAAACGGTGCCCCTACATTTTCTAATTTTAATTAATTTATTTTAAGTAAATTGTTTGAATGGCGGGCGATTGATAATCGCCCCTACATATATTCTTATGTTTCTAATTTATTCTACAATTGCTAAAATATCAGATTGCTTAAGTATTATATATTCTGTTCCTTCATATTTTACTTCTGTTCCTGCATATTTACTTGCTATAACTTTGTCTCCTTTTTTTAAGAACATTTTTATTTCTTTTCCATCTACTTCTCCACCTGGTCCTACTTCTACTACTTCTGCTATTTGTGGCTTTTCTTTTGAGTTTGCAGATAATATTATTCCGCTTTTTGTTGTTTCTTCTGTCTCTTCCATTTTAATTAATACTCTGTCTAGTATTGGTTTAATCATTTAAAATTCCTCCTTTTTTATGTACCTTTTATTATATGTTACAAATTTATATTTGATAATTTGGCACTCATATTTATTGATTGCTAATATAATATACCAAAAATTAGCACTTGTCAATATAAAGTGCTAATTTTTTTGATTTTCTTCTTTAGTACTGCCTTCCCCAAATTACCATTGTCTCTGCATTTTCGCCACAGCATACACATTTGTTTCCTAGGTTTTCTTGTGTGAATGGTATACATCTTGAGTGTGCTCCTGTTAGTTCTTTGATTTTGTTTTCACATTCTTCCTTTCCACACCACATTGTTTTTATATATCCTTGCTTTTCTTCTATGTTTTTTATAAATTCGTCTAAGTTAGATGCTATTGTTGTCCTTTGTTCTCTTATTTTTTTACATTGTTCAAACATATTATTTTGTATGTCTTCTAATGTTTCTTTTATTTTTTCGTTTAGCTTTTCTAAGTCTATTGTCTCTTTTTCTAATGTATCTCTTCTGACTATAACACATACATTATTTTCTATGTCTCTTGGTCCTAGTTCTATTCTTATTGGTACTCCTCTTAGTTCCCAGTCATTAAATTTATATCCTGGTGTGTAGTTTTCCCTTAAGTCTATTTCTGCTCTGAATTCTTGTTTTAATTTTTCATAAACTTCTGTTGTTTTTTGTACTACTCCTTCTTTTTTCATCATAACTGGTACTACTACTACTTGTATTGGTGCAACTTTTGGTGGAAGCTTTAGTCCACGGTTGTCTCCATGTGCCATAATTGTGGCTCCTATTAATCTAGTACTTATTCCCCATGACGTTTGATATGGATATTCTTCTTTTCCTTCTCTATTTTGGAATTTTACATCATAAGGTTTTGTAAAGTTTTGACCAAAGTAATGTGATGTTCCTGCTTGAATGGCTCTACCATCATGCATTAATGTCTCTACTGTATATGTAGCTTCTGCTCCTGCAAATTTTTCTTTTTCTGTCTTTTTTCCTTTTAATACAGGTATTGCAAGTATATCCTCTATTACTTCTGCATATATGTCTAACATTTGTAGTGTTCTTTCTTCTGCTTCTTCTTTGGTTTCATGTATTGTATGTCCTTCTTGCCATAAAAATTCCCTAGAACGTAAAAATGGTCTTGTTTCTTTTTCCCATCTTAATACATTACACCATTGATTATATATAAATGGTAATTCCCTCCATGATTTTAACCATTTTGAATATAAGTCACAAAACATTGTTTCAGATGTTGGTCTTATACACAATTTTTCATCTAATTCTTTTCCTCCTGCTTCTGTAACTGTTGCTACTTCTGGCGCAAACCCTTCAACATGGTCTTTTTCTTTTTGTAATAAGCTTTCTGGAATTAAAACAGGAAAATATACATTTTTTACTCCACTTTTTTTGAATATTTCATCTGTGTATTTTTGTATATTTTCCCAGATTGCATAACCATATGGTTTTATTGCTATACATCCTTTTGTTCCTGTATAATCTGCTAAGTCTGCCTTTAATACTATATCTGTATACCATTTTGCAAAGTCTTCTTCTATGTTTGTTATTTCTTTTACAAATTCTTTATCCATGTTTATTTATCTCCTTTTATATTTATTTGCCTATTATGCAAAAATGGGCACAGTGGTGTCACGAGTTTTGGGTATTCCTCCAAACGGTGCTCCTACAATACGTTTTAATTTTTTTCTTTTTTATTGTTTTCTAATAAATCGTCTATTACGATTTGTTGGTTCTCATCAATTTTATATTTCGGCAGTTCTGGTAATTCCTCTAAACTACCATATCCGAACATTCTTAAAAATTCATCTGTTGTTTTGTACGACATTGGTTTTCCTAAAATATCAATTTTTCCTGCTTCTTCAATTAAATTATATTCTAATAATTTATATATTACTGCATCTGATGATACTCCTCTTATTGCTTCTATTTCTGCTCTTGTTATTTTAGGGTTGTATGCTATGATAGATAACGCTTCTAATGCTGCTTGTGAAAGTTTTGGCTTTATTCTTTTGTCTATTACTGGGTTAATATATTCATAAAATTCTTTTTTAGTACACATTTGATATCCATCATTAACTCTAATAATTTCTATCCCTCTTGATATGTCTTTATATTCTTTGTTCATATCATTAATTATTTCTATAATGTCTTTTTCATTAATTTCTACCGCTAATTCTAATTCTTTTATTTTTACAATTCTTCCTGCACAAAATAGAATAGCTTCAATAATTCCCCTAATTTTGTCTATTTCCATGTTATGTTTCCTTTCTATTTTTTAAAAAAGCTCTTTATTTTTTGCCATAAACTCTTCTTTTCTCTTACTTTTATATTAGCTTTTGATGGAATATATTTTTCAATTTCATTTATAATATACGCATTTCTAAATCCCTCTTTGTCTTGTTCCTTTAATTCCTGAATCAATCTATATATGTTTCCATTCAATTGTTTTAATCTATCTTTATAACAAAATTCTTCGCTATATGGATTATATTTTTCTTCTAATTTATTATTATCATTAACTTGATTTTCGTTTATTATTTCTTCTTCATTAATATTTGTTGATTGTGCAATAGGTTCTGCTTCTTCTATCATATTTATTAATGTTTTTATTTTTGTACTATATGATTTTATCTTTATTTCGTTTTTTACTGAAAGGTCTTTTTCTGTATATGCATCTATTTTTTGGCATATTTTTTCTACTTTTTCATATAATTCACAACTCATCTCTAGTTCCCCATTTCATTATTCTTTATAATATCTAATTTCCTAGTTTTACTAATGTTTCTTGTAATATTTTTTTACATTTTTTTAAAGTTTTTTTATCTACTTGTTTTAATTCTTCTTCTGTAAATTTAATATTATAGTCTTCAAATATAATTTCTTTCTCCATTATTAGTAACCTTTCCTTTCTGAGACATAAACTTCCTCTTTCTTTATCTTCTACTGTATAAATAATACTATATATTTTTATTTTTTTCAATACTTTATATAAGAAAAAGACACATCTCTGTGCCTTTTCCTTGATTTATATTTTTTACATATTATAATCTTTTACTTTTTTGAATGCATATATCCCTGCTACTGTACAAATTACCATTAATCCAATAATTATATTTTCATTAGTACCTGTCTTTGGTAATGTTTTATTAGTATTTGTTGTTGTATTATTAGATATACTAGTTATTGGTGTTGTATTTGATGTATTATTTGTTGTATTTCCTGCTGTATTTAACAAATCTGTTGCTGTATTATTTGATGCTGTATTCTCTGTTAAATCACTTGCTTCATTACCTGGTCCTAGTATTTGGTCAATTGTCATAGCTCCAACTCTACATGTTTGAATTACTATTAAAGTTAAAACTAATAATAAAATTAAAATCTTTACTACCTTATTTCTACTCATATCTTATTTTCTCCTTTTTGTTTATTATATAACACTTAATATAAGTTATACTATATTTTTATTTTTTTTGCAATAGTTTTTTTTGACTTTTTTAGTTTTTTTTTACATTTTATTAGAAATGTCTTCCAATTCGTCCTGTTTCTATTGCAATATTTTGATTTTTAACTTTCAAACCTTTATCTTCTATATCATCTTCTATTATTAAATCTTCGTCTGATGATTCGTCCAACTCTTTACTAAGCATATATGAAAGGATTATATATCTTATTGCAATTATACCTAATGAGCAAATCATTAATATAGATAAAATTTCTTTTAAATTACCAGCTATAAAATTATTATTCCCATTATCTTGTTTATTATCACTGTCATTTGTCATTCCAACTATTTCTTCTTCTATTTCATTGTATAAATCTATAATATATACAGTTTTTTCTTCTCCTAATGTAACTGTAATTTTTACTATATTGTCTCCTTGTGTTAATTCTGTAGCTCCTTCAATGTCTATTTTTGCATCTGCAATATTAGCAGTTGCATCAATTTCCAATTCTTTAATATTTTTCACATTTGTTGTATAAGAGTATATTTCTGGATTAAATTCAGGATTTAATTCTACATCTTTTATTATTAATGATGTTAATTTTGGTTTTGTTTCTTGTGTATCTGGTATTTGATTTTCTTCATCAATAATATTTGGGATTGTTTCATCATCTGCTAATCTTATAATATTTACATTATATGTTTTTTTAGTTCCATTTTCAGCAGTTACATTTATTGGAAATTTATTTGTTTGTCCTGCTACTAATGATTTTGTTCCTGTTCCACTGACAGTTGCTTTACTATGATTTTTTATAGCACTTATTTTTATTGAATTTACTGATGATTCTACTGTATAACTAATTGTATTTTTTAATGATGAACCTGAGTATGTCTTTCCACCTATTGTTATTGATTTTAGTGTTGCATCACCCGATTTTGTATTGTTTGGCTGACTTGGCGTTGTTGGATTTGTTGGTTGATTTGGTGTTGTTGTATTATTTGCACCTACTGTTATTATTACCGATTTTGGTGATGTTATTTTATTATATTCTGTATCTGAAACATCTTCTGGTGTAACTGTTATTGTTGCTGTTCCTGCTGTTTTTGCTGTTAAAGTTATATTTTCACTACTTGATACCCATACTGATGATTTTCCTACTGTTACTACACCTGGATTTGATGATGTTATATTAAATCTTCCTACTGCATTTGTTGTTTTTATAGTTAGTGTTGCTGTTTTTCCTGGTGCTAGTGATTTTGAAGATGCTGTTACAGAGTAGCTTCCAGCTGAATAAACTATTGAGTTTAGTGAAATTAAAAATACTGTAATAATTATTAAAATTAGTATTTTTTTAGCTGTTTTCATTTTTTTATATCCTTCCTTTCTTAAGGTATAAACCCTTTAACTTTTGTTATTTATTTTAAACTTAATTACATTGTTATTGATGATGTACCCATTATATGATTTGTAATTTTCATATAATCTCTTGCATCTATCGTTCCATCTGAATATACGTCTGAAGCTTTTTGCTCTATTTCATTTAAAGTAGCAATTCCCATTATATGATTTCTAATTTTCATATAATCTCTTGAATCTATTACTCTGTCTGCATATATATCCCCTATTACTACTACTTCATATTCTGTTCCATTTATAGTGAATTTATCACCTGTTGTTAATGGATAATTAGATTCTAGTGGTCTTAAATCTCCTGCTCTTACTGAATAATTTGTTATTGCTAGACTACTTGCTATTTCTGCTATTGTTTTACCTGGTATTGCAATTAAATTTTTTCCTTCTATTTTTGCAATTTTATTTCCAGTTCCATTATTACATGGTGCTAAGTATTTATTTGCTATATACCCTACATTTCCATTTGAAATTTGTACTTTCGCCCATTGTAAGTTATTTGATGTTCCTGCATTAAATTCTAATACTGTAACTACTTCATTTTTTTTAAGTGTTCCAAGTATACTTGATGATGTTGTTGGCGATTGTCTTAGCCTTACATCGCTTCCTGTTAAATAATATGAACTTGGAAGTGTTGTATCTATATTTGTAGGTAAATTATTTGATTGTGGCATATTATTATAGACTGGTATTATAAAATTTAATGATGAACTTAGTAAATTGTTTTTTGCATATGTATTAAATAAGTTTTTTGCTTGGCTTGATGGATCTTGAATATTTGTCATATATTGATGTTTAAATAATTGTGAAAGTTCTGTACCTACTACATCCCATTTATAGAAATATGCTGTATTTTGCCCTGCATTTGTATATGAATTGGCCATTTTTTTAGCACCTTCTATAATTGATATGTATTGATTTGTCCATCCATTTGCTTTTGCATATTCTAGTCCATTTGCTATTGCATCTCCTGTGTCATATGCACCATAGTTGAAAAAGTTATAATAATTATCATAAACTGTACCATTTTTTGCTACATAGTGTCCAGATACTGATGCACTACCATTTCTTCCTACTTCTTGTATTATTTTTATTGCTATACTATATGGACTCATTTTGCTTTGTTTTGCTGCTTCCATTATTATCCTAGAATATGGCATTGTACATTGTGTTCCATTTAAGTCAAAGGTTACATTTGTATTCATAAATGTTGAAGCTATAATTCCTTTAACTCCTTCTTCTGTTTGTGAATTTGCATTATATGTCATTTCTAAAAATTGAAATATTCCTGATTCGTTTAAAAAATTTCTTGGGTCTGAATAGTATTTTAATATTGATGTTGAAGCACATGCATATCCACTGGCAACTTGTCCACAGCTATCTAACCATAAGGCATTTGAAGACTTTATAACTGTGTTTCTTAAGTGTAGTGAAGTTTCCTCTCTGATGAACTCATCCCAGTTAATTCCTGTATTAAATGCTGTAAATGTCCAGTTTGGGTACAATGATTTTAATTCATTTAATTTTGCTTGATAACTTGCTGGAAAATTAGATATACCTGTTTTTGTTGTCTGCGTATATGTACTTGCTTTTACACTATGTGGAATATATATTATTTGAATTATTAATATTACACAAAATATTAACATTAATATCTTTTTCCTATGTAGTTTCATTTTTATGTTTCCTCCTTTATATTATTTGATGTATTTTATTATAATATACACTATATTTTCTTTTTCCTTCATAGTATAACATTTATTGACTTTTTTAGTCAATGAAAAATTTTATTTGTAATGTAAATGTAATATAATTTTAATATTTATTAATTAGATTCTTTATAGAACAAAAATTATAATCAATTTTTCCTATACAATTAAAAGAGCACATTATGTGCTCTATAATTTTTAAATATGTTCTAAATTTTTAACGATTTCTTCAGCCTCTTTTTGATCCTTTTCTGAAATTTCTTCTTTTTCTTCATCTTCAAGCCATTTTATTAAATTTAAGTTTTGTGCATCTAATAACATTGGATTTTTTGGCATTACTCTAAATGTATAGCCATAATTTCCTCCTGTTTTTAGTTCTATTTCTCCAGTATATAAATTATCTTCTTTAATATTTCTAGTCATTGGAATAACATTTATATCTTCAAAAGTTCCATCAGACATTATTTTTGCTGAATAAACTTCAACAGATATGCTATCAGGACTTATATTAGGTAATTCTACTTTACAACTAACCTCTATTTTGTTACCTGCATCTATTGTAATATCTTTTATATTATTATTTTGTATTATTTTTATTTTGTTCCATTCATTTTTAGCATTTGTTTTCCATTCATTATATCCAATAACATTTTCTAAATCTTTATAATATGTGTTATAAAGGTTACATAATGGTAAATATAGTTTTTCTGTATAGTCTACTAACATTCTTGCTGTACTATACATTCCTCCTGTTGATATAATTGAATTTTTCATTGTTTGTATCCATTTACTTGAAATGTCCACCTCAGATTCTTTATCATAATACATTGGTATAATTTTATTTTCTAAAGTATTGTATATACTTTGACAGTCTGCATTGTCTTGAATATCATAAGAATCATATTCATCATTAGTTCCTATTATCCAACCATTTTCTTTATTATATCCTTCTACCCACCATCCATCTAATATACTAAAATTTACTACTCCATTTACTGAGGCTTTTTGTCCACTTGTTCCTGAGGCTTCCATTGGTCTTCTTGGATTGTTTAACCAAACATCTACACCACTTACTAAATACCTAGCCATTTCAATATCATAATCTTCTAGTAAAAATATCTTTCCTTTGAACTGTGGTTTCATTGATATTTCATGTATTTGTCTTATTAATTCTTGACCTTCAACATCTCTTGGATGTGCTTTACCAGCAAATATTAACTGTACTGGTTTATCTTGATTGTTTAAAATTTCTGTAATTCTTTCTAAATCTCTAAATATTAATGTTGCTCTCTTATATGTAGCAAATCTTCTTGCGAAACCTATTGTTAATGTATTTGGATTGAGTTTTGATGTTATTTCCATTATTTCATCATATGGAGTACCATTTCTTCTTAATCTTTTTGTTACATTTTCTTTAACTAATTTTAATAATTTCTCTTTTCTTGATAGATGAGCCTCCCACAAGTCTGCATCTGGTATATCTTGAATTCTTTTCCAAGTTTCTTCTTCGTGTATTTTGTCTTGCCAATATGGAATTAAATATTCATTATATAATTCTTTTAATCTTGGAGCTAACCACGAACATGTATGAATACCATTTGTAACATGTGTTATTGGTGATTCATTTGAAGCGATTTCTGGCCAACAGTCTCCAAATAATTCCCTTGATACTTCACCATGAAGTTTACTGACTCCATTTTTCTTTCCAGCTATTTTTAATGCTAAAATTCCCATGTTGAATCCACTTTCAGTAGGTTGATTTGGTGCTACTCCTAATCTTAAGAATTCTTCTCTTTCAATTCCTAATGAATTCCAAAAGTTTTTGAAATATTTGTCTATTAAATCTATATTAAATATATCATTTCCTGCTGGTACTGGTGTGTGCGTTGTAAATACAGTTTGTGCAGTTACTATATCTTTTGCTATTTTAAATGCAATTTTTTTGTCTTCAATTAATTCTCTCATTAATTCTAATAGTAAAAATGCTGAATGTCCTTCATTCATATGATAAACAGTTGGTTTTATTCCTAATTCTTTAAGTAATTTAGTTCCTGCCATTCCTAAAACAATTTCTTGTCTTATTCTCATTTCTTGGTCTCCACCATATAACCTCTTTGTGATTTCTTTTAAATCTTCATCCGTATTTTCTGGAATATCTGAATCCATAAAATATAGTTTAATTCTTCCTACATTTACTTGCCATATTTTTAAATAAACTCTTCTTCTCTGTATTTTCTCAGAAATAATTAAATCACTTCCACTAGCATCTTTTACTGGTATTATTGGAAGATTTTCTAAATCTATATCTGTATAAACAGATTCTTGTCTTCCTTCTCTATTTATTACTTGATGGAAATATCCATTTTTATATAACAAACCAACTCCCACTAATGGAAGCCCTAAATCACTTGCTGCTTTTAAGTGATCTCCTGATAATATTCCAAGACCACCTGAATATATAGGTAAAATTTGATCTAATCCATATTCTGCTGAAAAATATGCTATTAAATCATTTTTATTTTCTGGGTATTTTTTATTGAACCATGTAGATTTACTATTTATGTAACTTTGAAATTCATCTGCAACTTTATCATATTCTTTTAGAAAATTAGAATCTGTTGCATATTTTTCTAACTTTTCTTGTGATACAAGTTTCAAAAATTTAACTGGATTTTTCTCTACTTGTTCCCATAAATCAATATCAATTTCTTTAAATAATCTTAAAAAGTCTGTATTCCAAGACCACCAAACATTATAAGCAATTTCTGTTAATTTGTTAATCCTTTTTGGTAATTGTGGATTAACTGTAATTCTATTAAACATATACATAAAAATATGTACCTCCTTTT
>JAAWHY010000026.1 GCA_022795675.1 Clostridia bacterium | reverse complement strand
AGAAGAATATAAAATAGTTTCAGGTTTATATTTATTTTGTCTTATACCTAAATAAGCATTTGCACCAAATAAGAACTTATCATAAGGAATATCATTCAAATCAAATCCCATTTCATGGTCTGGGCAATGCTCATCTGCATCTACTAATCTCCATCGATTTTCTTTTTCTTTCTAAACTAATCTTTGAGCTATTTTCTTTTTCCAACATAATGTCTGCAATTTGATTTTTTATAGTGTTAGTTACTATTACAAATTTCCAAGGTTGTCTATTTTTTGCAGATGGTGCTAATCTTGCATAATCAATTAAGTCTTCAATTATTTTTTTGGATATTTCAGTATCTTTAAATTTGCGAATACTTCTTCTATTTTTTATCGTTTCTTTTAATTCCATGCAATCTCCTATTTCTTTACTGTGTTTATATAATAGCACAATAGTTAACCTTTTCCAGTACAAAGTAACTTTATGTACTAAAGCATTTTCCCTTGTCTAAAATACTAAATATTAAAAAAATATGTGGCTTCTAAGTCTGCTTCAAATAACAATAGTGCTAATGGATATTTTTTGTAGGCTGCTCCTATTGTAGAATATACTTCTTTAGGTTCTGTAAATCCCATATGCCAACGAATAGCATATTTTTCCTCTGGAGTTAGTTTTATGTATTCTGTGAGCATCATTACTGATTTTTCTCCATGCCCATAAGGTATTTGATCATCTACTGTATAATATGGTACCTTTTCCCATACTCCTAATTCGTTTTTAGCATTTCTATAATCTACTTTATAAAAGTTTGCTTTACAAATATCATGTAATAATGCTGTAATTATTATTGTGTCTTCTGGAACATTTATTTCTATGCTTGCGTTTTTTATTTTTTCTTTGAATATTTCATATACTTTCATACTATGTTCTAGTAATCCGCCTTTATAATCTCCATGAAATCTAGTACTTGCTGGTGCTTCAAAAAAGTCTGTTTTTTCTAAGAAGTTTATTAGGTTATCTATTCCTTCTCTTTTGCTACTTTTTAATAGTTCGATAAATTGTTCTTTCATTTTTATTTCCTTTCTCTTAATTTATTTGGATTATTCTCTCCCACTTTTTGCATTATATATTATTTTATATTTTATTTCAACTTTTTCTTCTGTCAGTCTTCGAAGAACGGACGAGCAATGCTCGCCCCTACATCTTCTCTACAATTTTAAATATTACCTAAAAATTTATCATCTCAACAGACACAAATTTACGTGATTAAAACCATTATCTAGTAAACAAATTACCCTGAAATTTCTTAGAAATCGATTGACATATTATGAAATGTATGCTATTATATAGATACTAGAAAGTAACCAGTCTAGTAATAATATGTATACAATAAAAGACTAGGAGCCTACCAAAGCTTTCCTAGTCTTTTTCTGTGCTACTAACTTAATAACTTTATAATTAAATAAAGTATAATAAGCTTTAACACGTCTAACCAGTTCTTCATAATATGTATACCTCCTTTCTACCTTGCAGAAAGGCATATATAATATTATATTATTTTATACATTTTGTCAAATCACAGGTTTTCTCAGGAAATTTTCTTAGAAATCGATTGACATATTATGAAATATGTGCTATTATAATCATAGCAATTGCTATGAGATCAAGTAATGAATATGCAGAAAAAAAGACTAGGAAGCCTGCTAAAACTTTCCTAGTCTTTTTCTTTTGCTACTCACTCATTTTCTTTATTATGTAATAAATGATAATGAGCTTTAGTAGCTCCATGAAATCTTTCATGAATATACCTCCCTTCTACCTCTGCAGAAAGGCATATATAATATTATATTATTTTATACATTTTGTCAAATTATAGGTTTTCTACATTTTTATTGATTTTTCTGATTTTCGGTGATATAATCGAAAAAAAGAATTGCAGGATATAAAATATTTAATTTTGGAGGTTATTTTATGAATGATTTAGTATCATATTTATTTAAAACAAGTGCAGTGGAGGTTTGCCCAGAGAATAAACCCTTTTTCCTTACTTCTGGTGTGATTTCTCCCTACTTCGTAAATACTCAATATGTTTATGGAAGTAAACAAGAGTCTTCAGATTTGCTTTCTACTATTGATGGCTTACTTTCTGATAGAATGAATTTGCCAAAACAAGTCTTTGATAGGGTTCTTAAACAATATGAATCAAATGAAATTTTTAAGAATGTTATTAATATTATGATTGATTCTATAAAGAATAGTGTTAACATTAACGAGATTGATTATATTTCTGGTGGAGAAAGAAGAGATTGGTTCTTTTCTAATATTATTGCTTATTTACTTAATAAGCCTCATATAACTATTTTTAAGGATCATGAAACTCTTGTAAGTAACTACGATTTTTCTGAGACTTCCCAGCTTTCTGATTTGACAGGTAAAAAGATCTTACATGTTACTGATTTAGTTACTTCCGCTTCTAGCTTTACTCGTTTCTGGGTTCCAGCTATTCGTGGTTTAGGTGGAGAAATGCTTGCTACTTGTTATATTGTTGATCGTAAACAAGGTGGCACTGAACTTCTTGCAAATGAGAATATTAAAACTATTTCATTGATTAGTGTTGATGTTGACCTTTTTAAGAGTGCTTGTGATTTAGGTATTATAAATGAGGCATCTTTGGATATGTTAAAGAAGTTTATAGATGATCCATATAAAACTATGAGAGATTTTCTAATTGCTCATCCTGAGTTTATTGAAGAATCTTTGAAAGCTACTGATCCTAAAACTCCTGGAAGGATTAGGAATCTTTTGGATAATGACTTATATAATTTGAAAGGATAAAATATTTTTAAGAATAATTCTAGAGGCACGATGCATCGTGCCCTTTTTTCTTATTTTTTCCAATGAGCAGATGTCATGCTTTCCATTTCATGTATCCCTTTTTCCAAAAAAAATGGAAAAGAGAACTGTCCTCTTTTCCATCATTTTTCATTACAATACAAATTTCTTAATTCCTATTGCTCCTGTTCCTAATATAGCTACTATTATTCCTGTTAATGATATATATTTTAATGCTATTTCTATTCCTGTTTTTATTACTAATAATACTGGTGCATCATCTATATCATCTTCTCCTGGAACTTTATTGTCTGGTGTTGAGTCTATATCTGGTGTTTTACTTGGATTATCATCTTTACTTATCTCTGCTAAATTTACTTTTCTTCCTAAATTCTTCTCTCCATTTACCCAAGTTAATATTATTTCAACTTCTGCTGTTTCTCCTGGTTGTAATAATTGATTTTCTAATTGTGCTGTTGCAACTACTCCATCTGCTCTTACATACCAATTTGGGTTATCTGATTGCTCAAATTTAAGACCATCTGGTATATAGTCTGTTATTTCTTTTGCATACCCTGCAATTTCTCCTTCATTTGTTATTTTTATTGTATATGCAAATTTTACTGATACCTTTTTTATATCTTTTGTTTTTAGCTCTACTTTTAAGTCTGGTTCAGGGTTTTCATATCCTGTATGCCCTGATTCTATTATAGTAGTTTTTCCATTTTCTACTACTATTGCTTTTGTTACCCATTTTAGTAGTGATAAATCAAAATATTTTACTTTAACATTGTCATAGTCTATATCATCTTCATGATAATTATCATCATATTCTTCATCTCTACTAGGTTTAGAGTCTATATCATCATCACTGTCTGCTGAAATTTGTGCTACGTTTACTAATATTCTGCTTTCTTCTCCTACTTCTTTTACTTGATATGTTACTTTAAATGCTATTTGTACATCTCTATAGTCTGGATTTGATTCACTCAAGCCCGCTTCTCTATCAAATGCTTTTATTAAATTATTTCTTCCTGTTTCTCTTTCTTGAGCTTCTGATAAATAGTCTGTTACTAAGTATTTTGCTTTACTTACATCTGTTGTTTCTTGCCCATTTCCATCTAGCATTTTCCATCTATATTGTTGATTTATTTCGTTGTCTGTAATGAATTCTAATCCAAATGGTACATCATCTGTTATTTCATTTGCATATCCTGCAATTTCTCCTTCATTATATATCCTTATTGTATAGATTACTGTATCATTTGTGCATACTTCTACTGGATCTTTTGGATGTGTATACTTAATGTTTCCACTATCACTCATACTTAACACAGGATATCTATTGTTTACACTCGTTGTATTTACTTTTGTTATGAATTTTCTTAGTGCTAAGTCAAATGCTCCTTCTACTTTTACTTTTTCATAGTCGTCATCATCTTCTTGTCCTGGTACATATGGATTATTCTCTTCATTTTCTTTATATTTTGGTAATTCATTATCTGGTGGAATTACTAGATTAGCGTTTGGTACTGAGTCTAAATCTTCTACTTTGTCTCCTTTTGTATCTGTAATACCTGTTATTTCTGCTATATTTGTTTGAATATTTCCTGTTGCTATTTTATTTGATACTTTACATTTTATTGCTACATCTATGTAATCTAAAGTGTCTCCTCCTTCATATGCTGATAATAATTTTCCGTTTGGTCTTTCTCCATAGACTTTATATGAGTAATCATTTGCTTTTGATGTTATTGTTGTTTTTATTTCTCTTGTGTTTTTATTATATGTCCATCCAAATCTTTTATTTAATTCATCATCTTCTATGTATTCTAAGTATTCTGGTAAATGATCTGTTATTTCACTTACATATGCATCTACATTTCCTTCATTATATACTCTTATTATATATGTTACAGTTCCACCTTTTCTTACTGTTATAGGAGTTTTTGGATGTATGTATGTGGCTGTTCCATATCCTCTTTCAGCAATTCCTTCTTTTAATGAGGCCGTCTCTACTTTTGGTTCTCTTATATATTTTTTGTTTGCATCTACTAAATTTTTACCATCTACTTGTACTATAAATTTTCTTAATGATAAATCATATTTTGGAATTAATATTATTACTTTTTCAAAATCATCATCATCTTCTTGTCCTGGTATATAGTCTTTCTTTCCTATTTCATCTTGTTTATAGTCTTGCCATTCTCTTTCATTTGTTGGTAATCCTGGTATTGGATTTTCTTGTGGTAAGGCTATATCTTCTGGCCATGAGTCAATATCTTTTTCTACTGGATTTTTATCTTTATCTGCCATTCCTGTTATTTCAGCTATATTGGTAATTTTATAATCTCCTAAATTTACTTCATTTAAATCTGGTTCTAATACTTCACATATTACTTGTACATCTATATAGCTTAATTTATCGTCTGTTTTATTATATGCTGGTAATAAAATTCCATCATCAATAGCTTTACCAACTAGGTCTGATAAGTTATCACTTGCTCCTGTTATTGTTGTTAAAGATGTAGTCATTACTTTACTTTCATATCTATCATTTTCACTTTCACCATATTCTCTTATCCATTCTTCATTTTCTATATATTTTAAGTATTTTGATAAATAATCTGTTATTTCTGTTATGTATGCATCTACATTTCCTTCATTATATACCCTTAAGGTATATGTTACTTTATCTCCAACACTTACTTGTACTGGTTTTTTTGAATGGTTATATTGTGCTGTTAATGCAGTTCCATTTTTCAAATCTGTAGTAATTGCTTTTGGTACTCTATTTTCTAAATCTTGTTCTGAATATACTGTTGTACCATTTTGATTTACTACTTTACTTATAAATTTTCTTAGTGCTAAATCTATGTATTCATCTGTTATTTCTGGTTCATCTACTACTGTTATTGTTATTGTGTTTGTTGTTTTGTCTAAGCTTACTTTATCTGTTGCATTACTTGCATTGTCTAATATTGCTTCATTTATCATATAATTTGAACCTGTTTCAGATTGTTTCTTTGTTACTGTTAGTATTATTGTTCCATTATATTTTATATATCCTGATGGTGGAGTTTTTTCTATTATTGTATATGTATCTGGCGTTCCTACATTTTCCTCTGTAATATCTACAGAAGTTGCTATTTTTACTAATCCATCTTCTCCTGTTATATAGTCCTTATCATTTACTGTAAATACTGCTCCTGGCAATATCTTTCCATTTGTGTCTACCTTCTTTAGCATTACATCATATTTTCCTGTTATTTCTGTGTCTACTACTGTTATTGTTATTGTATTTGTTGTTTTGTCTATACTTACTTTTTTTGATGAATTGCTTGCATTGTCTAATGTTGCATTATCTATTATATAACTTAATCCATCTTCTGCTTCTTTTTTTGTTATTGTTGCTGTGATTGTTCCTTCATATTTTGAATATCCTGCTGGTGCTTCCTTTTCTACTATTGTGTATGTATCTGGTGTTCCTCTATTTTCTTCTGTTATTTCTACATCAGTTGCTATTTTTACTAATCCATCTGCTCCTACTGTATAATCTTGATTATTTACTGTGAATACTGCTCCTGGTAATATGTTTCCTTTATCATCTACTTTTTTTAGTATTACATCATATTTTCCTGTTATTTCTTTTTCTCTAGTTATTGTAACTACTGGTTGTGCAGATGCATTTGCATATACTGAAATAGTAGTTCTAGAGTCTTCAGTTATGTCTCTTTTATCTGTTTGAGCTTTGTTTGCTCCACTTATAAAGTAATTATATAATGATTTTACATATAAATTTCTTAGTCTTCCATAAGATACATCTATGTCTGGATCTACAGCTGTAAAATTCATATCATATGTTTTTAATGCTCCTCCATTTATTGATAAGTATATTGCTGGAAATCCATTTGCTTGTTCTGAAGCATTTGTTATTTTCCATATAGCTAATTGTTGAGCAATCTCTATATCAAAATCTGTTATGTCATCATCTGTACTTTGCGTATCTTTCATTTTTTCCCATACACTCTGTTCCCCAGTAGTTCCATTTTCATCTACTAGCTTTATATTGCTTAGGAAGGTTTCTTTGCTATCTTCTTCTGGTATGTACATATTGTCTAATATCCATACTAATCCATTTATTTTGTCTTCATCAAATGCAGTAACAGATTTCCCATTGTATATTGCTCTTAAGGTATCTACTACACCTGCATCCTTTAGTCTGTATGGCCCCGAATATGAACTACTTGATATTCCACCTTTTGATGTTGGTACTTGATTTGGTATTGCTTGTGCTGTAAAGTCACCAAAGTCTCCATATCCTTCTGCTAAACAATAGAATACTTTACTGTTGTCTGCTATTCCGTTATTGTATTGTTTCACATTCCAGATGTATCGTAAATTAGATCCTTGAGTTGATGGTTGAAATGTATATACATATTTTCCTGAACTGTCTGTTCTGTCCGCAGTTATTCCAAATCTGTATCCACTCGTTACAGCTGCTTGTACATAACCTGTACATATAAGCATTACTAGAATTAATGCAATTGTAATTTTTAGTAATAAATTTTTCATAATAATTTCATTTCCTTCCTAAATTTATATACCTAATTATAATATTATTTTAATATATTTTTATATAAAGTCAATGCCAATATATTACAATATAATATACCTTTTTTCTATTTATATTTACGGGAAAACAAAAAAGAACTATTTCCGGTCTTAATATTACATTTGTATTACATTTTTAGTTCTTATTTTACATTTGTTTCTATTTTTATTCTCTTTTGATTATTTCCGTAAGTATTTCGTCATTTTTATACTTTATATTTGATAATCTTTATATTATTAACATTCTTAACTATTATACTACGTTTTATCTTGTTTTGCAACAGTTTATGTCTATATTTATTATATATTGGTGTTTGTGGAGATGATTACTCTTTTTGCCTTCTAAAACCCTCCGTCAGCCTTCGGCTGCCACCTCCCTTCTGTAAGGGAGGCAAGACTCTCGTTCCACCCTTGGCTCCCTTATTTAAGGGAGCTGTCACGAAGTGAATGAGGGTTCTTGTACAAACACAGATTTAACTATCTCCATTTCTTTATTCAATAAATTGTTATCAAATTTATTTTTACTGCATATAATATATTATCGCTATTGATGAAATGTAAACACTTACAGTTAATTTATATAATAAACTATTTTATCCTAAACATAAGGCTAAATATTTTTTGTATAACCCTTGACTTTTTTGTTTATATTTGGTATTATATTTAAGCATTATTTGTGTGTAATATGATACATTTATAGAGTAATATTTAATTCGTATTAACACAAAATATAAAACTGTATATTCCTCAAAATTATTCGCAGGTATAGTTTAGTGGTAAAATAAAACCTTGCCAAGGTTTAGTTACGGGTCCGATTCCCGTTACCTGCTCCAAAGATTAATTATTTAATTTAATATTTATGGCGCCTTAGCCAAGCGGTAAGGCACGAGTCTGCAAAACTCTGATGGTCGGTCCGACTCCGACAGGCGCCTCCAAGAATTCGTACTTTTAAGCAATTATCATATAATAGTATATATTATTGCATAAAGGTACAAAATGCAGAAATACTCTCTTTGTAAGGGAGTATTTTTCGTTTTATAGGATAGAGCCTATTATAGATTATCACAGTTTATTATAAAATTTGCTGTAAAATTGGTGTACATTGGTGTAAGCCAATTCTTATAGTATAAATAGTAATAAGTTATTGTATATCTATACTATTATTTAGTGTTTTATTGCTCTTTATTTAGATTTTTTGATAACATATTTCATAAATTGAATTTATTACTTTAGTTAGTTATAAAAATATGCAAAATTTTGTTTTGTTCGCTTGTATTATTATAAAATATGTAGTATAGTAATTAAAGATAGAGATGAGATAAGTAGTTTTGTGTTGCCACTTTACTAACATAGTTTCGACTATGAGAAAGTGAGGTGGTGTTTATGAGTTTTATATTATTCTTAATATTAGCCTTAATGGCATCAGTTACTCTAAACGTAGCCTTATTGACAGTTTGTTACATACAATATGTTAATAAAATTATAGATAAGGAATAAAAATAACAGCATATTCTACTTTTTGACCGAAGGGAATATGCTGTTATTACTTTTACAAGTGGTAACCATATTCAACTATGGTTTCTCATTTTCTATCTATATTATACACAGATTTTTAGAAAAAGTCAATCTCTTTGAAAAGAGTTGACTTTTTTGGTATTTCATGTATAATAATATTATCACTCTTCAAGGAGGCATTTTGAATGCGGCATTTTCAGTGTAAACATTGTGACTTATGGAACGAAGATCGTTCCAAAGATCATGGAAAGCTCGTGGCAAAAGACAATTCTACGTCCATGCTTCATGGGCATGGGCAGACAATTTTTCCGGTATCTGTTTATACTGTTGAGTGTTCCAGATGCGGACGCTCTTGGATTTTTCGCAGAAAGCGCAAGAAATAATTTTAGCGATTTTGGGGGCTTCAAAACTGAAGCCCCCTCTTTTATATATTAAAATATATCTTTTACATTTTTCATAAATATTACATCTTCGATAATATCTATTATTGAATATACTATCATCACCACTCCAATTGCTATAACTATTGAACCTGATTTAAATGTGATAAATATTCCACATGCAAGCATAAGTAGTGCTAATATTAAACTATACATCCATGCATCTATTTTCATTGTTTTTAATTTAAATGACGCACTCATTCTAATTAGCGAACTGTAAATTATCCATATTCCTATTATTATCCTAAAGATTGATTCTATTGTGTCTTTGAAAATTATTGTAACTATTCCTATCACAACCGCCATTAGTCCAAAGATTAAATCATAGTTGTAAAAATCATATTTACCCTTTGCTAGAAAATAGTTTACTAATTTGAATATTCCTATAACTATGAAAATTATTCCTAATATGCACGATATTACTTTTAGTGTAGTTCCAGGGTAAAATGCAAGTATTAATCCCAATATTGCAAAAACTACAGAAGTAAGTATTGAAGCCCATCCAGTTTTTTTAAAGATTTTCTCGATATTTTCCATGTTTTAAGGTACCTCCTTTGTATTATTTATTTTTCATCTATATTATACCACATTTTGGTAAATTATTAACATTTAGTTCTCTTTTTTATCATCTTTGTCTTGGTTTAATATTATTTCTTCTTTTTGCATATCTTTTATACTTATACCATCCATTAACATGATGAATTTTACACTTCCCTCTGTACTATCATTTAACATTGTAAATGTTTTATATTCATTTGCTAAATCTTTTAGTTTTTCTACTCTTTCTGTCATATCTTTTACATCGCCATTTATGTATGAACAAACTTTGTTTATTCCTTCTGTATTGAAACGATTTACTCCGTCTGCAAGCGTTTTTGCGCCATTTGATATTGTACCTGCACCATCTGTCAACTGGTCATTTGCATTTGAAAGCTCAGTTGCTCCATTATCTAATGTGCTTAGTCCATCTTTCATTTCTTTTGAACCTTCACTTAGTGCTTTTGCTCCGTCTGATAATGTTTCTGTTCCTTTATATAAATCTTTTGCACCATTTGATAACTCCATTGTTCCATTAGTAAGCTTTTCTGATCCTGGTAAAATTAATTTATCAAATGATGTGTCTAATGCTTTTGCTCCATCTGCCGCTTCTTTTAGCTTTTCTATTAATGCTGGAAGCTTTGCATTTATTGAACCAAGTGCAACTTTTATTTGCTCGGAAATCTGCGCTTGTATTGCATTTGCAGCATTGTCTAGCTGTGTACCTAATGAACTATTTAAAGCACTAGCTGTTCCTGTATTTGTTGCAACTTGTGTTTTTATTGCTCCTATTTGTTTGTTAATCGCCACTACTTGGCTATCAATTGCCGTAATTTGTGCTGTAATTTCGTCTGTTTGAGGTGTTATTCCTTGTAAAATCTTTTTTTGTTCATTCAACAATTTTATCTGTTCATTTAGAAGTTTTTCATCTGCTCCTAGAACTGTATTATTATCTACTACTAGTTTTCCTACATTGTCAATTATTGGTTTAGTCGCATCTTCTAATGCATCTTTTATTTCAGATGTACTATTTCCTGTCTTGGTACTCTTTGTACTAGCAGATGCACCTGTAAGTGAGTTATATGCTGCATTTAGTCCTGTGCTTAACTCTTTAACTCCAGCACCTGCTGTCTTTAATCCTGCATTCAAATTTTTTGCTCCATCTTTCAATTCTTTTGCTCCATCGTCAAGCTTTTTTGCTCCGTCTTTTAGTTCGTTTGTACCATCGTTTAAAGTATTAATTCCATCATCAAGCTCTGTATAGCTCTTATATATAGTATTTGCGCCTTTTGAAACTTCTTTCATAGCACTATTAAATTCTTGTGATTTTTCATAAAATGTGTCTACTCCTGATTTTAAAGTATTTGCACCATTTTCTAACTCTTTACTAGAACTTTCTAATGTGTTCACCTTATTATACATCTCGTCTAAATCATCAAATGTAGATAACTCTTCTTCCTCTAATAATTTTGGTGTAATAAAGCTTGCAATGTTCCCTATTTCAAATTCGTTTGCTTCCATAGTCATTTCAACTGTATCTGGAAAATCCACTTTATCACTTGAAATATCTAAGCTCTCTTTAAGTCCTGGAAATGCCATACCTAGCACGAAAGTTTTATTTCCATCATTTACGATTTTTCCGTTTGAAACTTCTATATTTTTGTGATTTGTATTATCTAAAATAGTTCCACATACTACAACAAATGGTGTATATAGTTTTGTATCTCTTCCTTGGATATTTACTATATGCTCATCTTTATTTTTGTATTTTACAATTATTTTAACTTTTCCACTTTTTCCTACTAAATCTTTAGCAGAAATCTCTTCCCCATCTAATTCATATTTTACACTACAATCAATTGGAAGCTTTTTTTGGCTTTCTCCTTGATAATATATATCTGCACCGTCTGCATCCCAAATTAAGTTATCACCACTTTTAGTAAACTCTTCATCTCCATGTGTATTTTTTATATTAATCAAATCCGATAAATCATTAATTAAATTTTCGCTTCCATCATTTGTTAAATGCGTACTTACAATTGTATTATATTCTTTTCCGAGAATTATCTACTTTAGTATAAACTGTTTCCTCTTTTGTGTATGCGAATATTGGGCTAGTATATGTTAACATTGTACAAAGTAGCACACTAGAAGTTATTTTTGCTTTTAATTTTCTATTCATTATTAATCAATCCTTTCTTTTTCATCCCCATTGTGGTTTTACAAATTAACTTATCAAATGCCATTAGAAGTGACGGAAGTATTAACACTACGCAGAATACACTTACAATCGCTCCTCTTGACATTAATGTACATAGTGAACCAATCATTTCTATTTTTGAATAGGCACCAACCCCAAAGGTAGCTCCAAAGAAACAAAGTCCGCTAATTAAAATAGATCCTATTGATGTGCCAAGTGCTTCTGATACCGCAGCTTTCTTGTCTATTCCATCTTTCCTTGATGTAATATATTTATTTGTAATAAGTATTGCATAATCTATTGTTGCTCCAAGCTGTATTGTGCCAATTACAATTGATGCAATAAATGGTAATATTGTATTTGTATAATATGGAATTCCCATATTAATGAATATTGCAAATTCGATAACAATAATTAGAATTACTGGTAATGATATTGATTTTAGTACAACTATCATAATTATGAATATGATTACAATAGAAACTGAATTTACGCTATTGAAGTCATGGTCGCTTATTTCAACCAAGTCTTTCATAAGTGGTCCTTCTCCAGCAAGTATTGCGTTTTCATCATATTTTTTTATTATTTCGTTAACCTTTGTAACTTGTGCATTTAGCTCATTTGTTGCCATTTCGTAATTTGAATTAATTATTATCATTTGGTATTCGTCATTTTGGAATACATCTATCGCTTCTTCTGGAATCATTTCCCTCGGAATTCCTAAACTAGATACTTTTGAAAATCCAAGTGCCCACTCTATACCATCTAATTCCTCTATTTCGTCAAGCATTTTATTGACCGTACTGTCTGGCAAATCCTTATCTACTAGCAAAAGTTCCATAGACACCATATTAAATTTTTCTTTGAGTTCTGTATTTGCAATTACGCTATCTAATGTTTTTGGAAGTGATTTATCTAGGTTGTAATAATTTTCTGTGTGTGAATATCCATAAAAAGCAATTGGCAAAAGTACAATAAATACTAAAATAATTGCTTTATAATGTTTAACTACAAAGTTTTTTACGCCTTCAAACTTTGGAAGTATTTCTTTATGTTTTGTTTTTTCAATAAGTCCATTAAGATTAAGTATCATAGCTGGAAGTACTGTAAGTACGCAAACTACTCCGCAGAAAACTCCTTTTGCCATAACTATTCCTATATCTCTTCCAAGTGTAAGGTTCATACTGCAAAGTGCCAAAAAGCCTGCTATTGTTGTAAGAGAACTTCCCACTACTGAAAGTAAAGTCTTATGTATTGCACTTGCCATTGCATCTTCGTTACTTTCAAAATTTTCTTTTTCTTGCATATAACTATGATATAAGAAAATCGCAAAGTCCATTGTAACACCAAGTTGTAAAACCGCACTAATTGCTTTTGTTATATATGATATCTCCCCTAGAAAAATATTTGTTCCCATATTATACAAAATAGCAATTCCAATATTTAGAAGTAAAAGTATTGGTGCAATATATGAGTCTAGCGCTATCTCTAGTACAATTAAACATAGTATTACTGCAATTACTACATATATTGCAATTTCAGAGTTTGATAAATTTCTTGTATCAAGTACTGTTGAAGTCATTCCACTTATTTTGCATCTTTCGTCTGTTATGTCTCTTAGGGTTTCTACCGCTTCCATTGTGCTATCTGCTGATATTTGGTCTTTAAATGTAACTAGCATAATTGTAGAATTATCTTTATAAATTTTATCCTTCAATTTATCGGGCAACATCTCTGTTGGGATACTAGTTCCTATTACGTCTGCTATGCTTATGACTTTTTCAACATTTGGTACTTCTTTTATCTTATCCTCTAGTTTTAAAATGTCCTTTGTTTGCATATCTTCGAGAATTATTACTGAAAAGGCTCCCATATTAAAGTCATTTGATAAAATGTTTTCACCTTGAATTGTTTCTACATCGCTTGGAAGATATACCAATATATCATAATTTATTTTTGTTGCTTTCATTCCAATCAATGCTGGTATTATAAGTAGTAACGCAATAGCTAAGATTATTCTTCTATATTTGCATATTGCTTTTCCAATTTTATGCATAGAAGCACTCCTTTCTATATTTTTCTTTTTTACTTGTTATATAAAAATGACCAATGGTCATTTTTATATATTATACGCTCGTAATTTTTATATGTCAATAGTTTTTAGAAAATTTTTAATTATTAATTCACAGCTAAGTATACTTAAAGTCCGCGCAGGGTAGTTCTATTAATAATTATCAAGAATACTCCTACACTTTAGAAAATGTTTGAGC